>JBEKOS010000291.1:0-6090 GCA_049521535.1 Terriglobales bacterium
AGCCCGGCGGTCCGGGCTGGGCCATCGCCAACCGGCTGGTTTTCTCCAAAGTGAAACAAGCCATGGGCAGTCGAACGCAAATCTTCATTTCGGGAGGCGCACCTCTAAATCGCGACCTGATTGATTGGTATGGCGGTATCGGCATCCGTATTTTCGAAGGATATGGACTGACCGAGACCTCGCCGGTGATTGCACTCAATAACCCGGCGGACTACCGAGCGGGCAGCGTGGGCAAGCCGCTCAAGAATGTGGAGGTGTGTATTGCCGAAGATGGCGAGATTCTCGTTCGTGGGCCATCCGTATTCAAGGGCTACTGGAATAAACCGGAGGAGGCTCAGCGGGTTTTTGACGGCGACTGGTTTCGTACTGGTGACATCGGCCGGCTCGATGAGGATGGTTTCCTGTATATCACTGATCGCAAGAAGGACCTCATCAAGACTTCAGGCGGCAAGTTTTTAACGCCGCAACCGATCGAGGCCAAACTCAAGGCGAATTCCCTGGTCGCGGAGGCAGCGGTCATCGGCGAGCGCCGCAAGTTTCCTTCGGTTATCTTGGCCCCCAATTTTACCGCTTTGGAAGACTGGGCCACGCACAACAAGGTCTCTTACGAAAATCGCCGGGAACTGATCGCGGACCTGCGAGTGGAGGCTCTTTACAAGAAAATCGTTGAACAGGTGAACGAAGATCTGGCACACTTCGAACAGTTGAAGAAATTTGTGCTGATCAGCGATGAATTGAGCATCGCTGACGGCTCCCTGACTCCCACTCTGAAGCTGCGGCGCCGGATCATGGAAGAACGCTACCGCACCCAATTGGACGCCCTGTACAAAGAGTAGAACTCAACTCCCAAAGGGCGGAAGAAGCGGCATCGAGAAGCATTCGCCCAAACAGTTTGGCGGAAAGTTGGCGCCCTCCGTGAAAACGACGTCTGTCATCGTTAGAATAGAAAACATGGACTCATTGGTTATTGCTGGCCGCTCGTTTCATTCCCGATTAATTGTCGGTACGGGTAAGTACAAGTCTGGCGAAGAAACATCCTGTGCGCTCGAAGCCAGTGGTGCGGAAATGGTCACTGTCGCCGTTCGGCGCGTTAATCTTGACCGGTCAAAAGAATCTCTTCTCGATTTTATCGACCCCAAAAAGTACTTTCTGCTGCCCAATACCGCCGGTTGTTTCACTGCCGATGAGGCGATACGGGCGGCGCGTTTGGGGCGTGAAGTGGGCCTGTCTAACTGGGTCAAGATTGAAGTTATTGGCGATCAGGCCACTTTGTACCCTGATGTCGCCGCTACCGTAGAGGCAACCCGTGTCCTGGTAAACGAAGGATTTGTTGTCTTGCCTTATACCTCTGACGATATTGTTGTATCCCGGAAGCTGATTGACGCTGGGGCAAGCGCTGTAATGCCTCTGGGAGCTCCTATCGGTAGCGGCTTGGGAATCCAAAATCAGGCAAACCTTCGAATCCTGCGGGAGATGATTACGACGGTGCCTCTAATTGTTGATGCCGGAGTAGGGACGGCATCGGATGCCGCACTGGCAATGGAGCTCGGATATGACGGCGTCCTGATGAATACCGGAATCGCCGGCGCCCATGATCCGGTTCTTATGGCCGCAGCCATGAAGCACGCTGTACTCGCAGGACGCTCGGCGTATTGTGCAGGGCGCATTCCGAAGAAGCTATATGCAACGGCGAGTTCACCGATGGACGGAGTGTCCCGTTAGGCTTACTTTTTTACCTTTTCGCTGAAGTGGCATTTGTGGGAACCGGCGCGGTGAGAACCGGCCGCCTCTGCTGCAGCACATAGACGGTCTCGCCCGGGCGGGCGAGTCCGAGTTGTTCGCGGGCTTCTTTTTCGATAGCGGCAGAATCGTGCTTCAGCGCATTGATGTGCTTTTCAAGGTCTTCATTCTCCTTTTGCAACTGCTCGACCTGTTGCTGCAGTCTTACGTTTTCAGTCTTCTTGCTCTGATACGATGCCCAGCCATTGGAGCCTGAAGCCAGGCGGACGGCAAAGCATCCAGCCAGCAAAACCACGGCAGCCATCGTTACGCGGCCAAACCAATAGCCGCTATCCAAGCGCGCCCCGCGAGTCGCAGTACTCACCTTAGCCGAGAAGAGCACCCAGCGGCCGCGCACGTTTCTTGGATGAAAAATCATGATTTTGCGTAATCGCACTCCCCCTGCCGGCGAAAGCCTTATAAATCTCCTAAGTTAGTTGGAATGAGTCTACGACCACGTTACCAGTGAACTTCGCCCGCTTCCCGATAGTCAAGCGGAAGTTGATCGAATGTTTAAAAAGGAACCTACTTTGACAAGTGATCTTGGTAGCGGGACCCGGGGAAACGAACGGGGAGGAAGAATGTAATCTTCCGTCTACTGTATTCTGTTGTCATTCATGGCCAAAACAATCGTCCTCACCACCGCCGGAACTCGTGATGAAGCCAGGCGAATCGCGCATGCGTTAGTGGAACGCCGCCTGGCAGCCTGCGCCAATATTGTGGGGCCAATAGAATCTGTATACCGCTGGAATAATACAGTCAACGTTTCCGAAGAGTGGCTACTATTGATAAAAACAACCGCGTCGGCCTTTCCCGCTGTAAACCAGGCTATCTCCGAGTTGCATTCGTATGAATTACCGGAATGCATTCAACTTCCCATCGAAGGTGGCAGCTCCAAGTATCTGCAGTGGATTGCTGAGAGCGTAAAGTAAGGCTAAGCTGGCTTTATTGCGTTCATGTTCAGCCGCCAGTAATCAAGGGAGCGGGAATGATCAGCGCGATAGCGGGAAATTACCCGGCCGATGAACATTTCGCCCAAAGCGGCGTCCGGTATTCGTTCCAAATGGCGATGCAGTGTCACGGTCGCAAGGTATTGCGCAAAAGTCGCTTCGTCGGGCAATTCAAAGCTTTCTGGCTCAATCCAGGTCTCGGTGTTTACAAAACCGGCATCCTGCAGACGTTCTCGAGTGGATTCCGCGCTCGCGAATTCCCATGGATCACGCCAGTCTTCGAAGAAGCACGCATACTCAGCGGAGCTCATCACCTCCGCAGTACGTTGACGCAGGCGCAGTAGATTAGGTCCGCCGCCGCACTGAGCGACCAGCCACCCTCCGCGTTTGAGCGATTCAAGAATGCCGGAGAACAACCGGGGATGGTCTTGCGCCCAATGGAACGTTGCGGTGCTGAATACACCGTCGAAACAGGCACGAAATGGAAGGCGCTGCAGGTCGGAGCAAACAAAACTGACGTGACCGCCGAAACTTGGTAACAGGTGTGCTCGTGCGGTTCGCAGCATGTTTTCGGAAAGATCTAGCGCGGCCACTTCCCCGCGGGGCAGCCGCAGCAATAACTCAGCCGTCAAGCGCCCGGTGCCACAACCGGCATCAAGCACTCGCTCGTCCCCGCGAAGATCGAGACGCGCCAGGACTTTTTTCCCCCACGCGAATTGGTAATCGGAAAGGCGGTGGTACGCCGAAGCATTCCATTCACGAGACATAAAGCCTAACAGTCAGCAATCAGTACTCAGCAGTCAGACCAAAGCAGCGAGATAAAACCAACATCAGAAGATAGCGCTGACGCCTGAGGGCTGATGGCTTCATTTCGCCGCCCGTTCCTCGCCTGCATAATAGCCGCTGCGGGTCCGCGCCTGAAGCTGCTTGTAGTGGGGATCCTTGACTACCACCTTGACTGTGCGAAAACCGCCTGCCGACTGCGGTGTAGTGGGTTTATATCCGATCGTGTACTGATTGCGTATGTCATGAGCGACCTGGCGGGAAATGTTGTCCACCTCATTCAGGTCCTTTGGGAAAAAGGCCACGCCGCCGGTTTGTTCGGCGATCTCCTGTAGAGCCCGCTTGGCGCGTCGTTGATGCCCTTCGCCACCCAAGATACCTATTGTGTAAACCGTAGGGCCACTCTCAACCTGCAGACTGCGCACGGTTTGCTCCAGAGACTCGCGGCTCGCATTGTCCTCACCATCAGTGACGACCAGCAATACCTTTTTGTCCAGCCTTGCGTTTTTCTTCAGGTGATCGGCAGATGCCACCACCGCATCATAAAGTGCCGTGCCGCCACGTGCCTCAATCCTATCGAGCGCCTCCTGGAGCTTGGGAACTTCTCCCGTGAAATCCTGATCGAGCCAATACTCGTCATTGAAATTGACGATAAAAACCTCGTCCTTGGGATTGCTGGCTTTCACCAGGTTGATCGCTGCCTGATTCACCGCCGGTCGTTTGTCCCGCATGGAGCCGGAGTTGTCGATCACAATTCCCATTGCTACGGGAATATCCTCGTGCCGAAAGGAAGTTATGTTCTGTTGTTTTCCGTCCTCAGATACCGAAAAGTCAGTTCGGTCGAGCTCATTAACGGCTCGATTATGGTCGTCGACGACGGTAACGTGGAGAACAACTTCTTCCACTCGCGTCTTGAATACATAAATGCCGTCCACCTTCCCGGAAGGCTCCTGTGCCTGATCCTGCGCTGGAGAGGCATTGCCTGGCGAACCAGCAGGGTTGACTGAGGGCGGCGGTGTGGAATTCTGGACGGGGTTCTGGGCGCTTGTTGACAGAGCGAAGAAGACCGAAATGAACAGAGTAATAGCGAGGAGTTTATTGCCCTGGAGCATAGTAGCCTGTCTTGGCATAGACGCGCAGTGGTGGCAACCCCTTTGGCGGTACCAGCCTGACCTTGATCTTGCGCCACTTCCCATCGTGCGCCGGATGAGTGGGACGATAGGCCAGAACATACTGGTTGCGTAACTCAATTCCAATTTTAGTGGAAACATCGGCCAGCTCGTTGGGGTCACTAATGGTAAATGCCCGTCCCCCGGTGACCTCGGAGACGTCGGTCAAGAGCGCCGGCCCTGACTGCTCCTCGACGGTCCGGGGGCTTTGATCGAAGATTCCTATGGCATAAATCTGGACGTCGGCTTCCTTGACCATGCTTTTGATTTCATTCTCAGTGTAGCGGCTGTGATTATCGCCACCGTCAGAGATGATCAAGAGGGCTTTCTTCTGGTGCCTGGCTTGGCGCATTTTGCTAACACCCAGATAAATGGCGTCCAGCAGGGCCGTCCGGCCTTTGGGAACCGCGTAGATTAATTTACCCTGAATCTCTTCGACCTTTTGCGTGAAATCCGCCAGCACTTCCGGCTTCTCCGAGAACGTGATCATGAAGAATTCGTCTTCGGGATTAGCAGTCTTGAAAAACTCAACCACCGCATCCCGCGACTTATCGATCTTGTCTGCCATGCTGCCGCTCACGTCGAAAATCACGCCGAGGGAAATAGGAGCATCCTCGGAGGAAAAGTGCTTAATTTCCTGCCGCTCGTTGCCTTCAAAGACGGTGAAGTTGTCTTTTTCCAGGCCAGTCACAAGGCGGTTCATCGGATCGGTAACCGTGACCGGAACCAGCACGATATCCACGTCCTTCACTAACGGCTTGGCATGGTTCTTCAGCGCCGGATTAACCGCCGCCACTCTGGCTTCTTCGGGTAGAGTACGAGGCTGCACATGAACATCATCGGATGTTGGTTCTTGCGACCAGGCAGGCAAAACAAGAAATGAAGCCAGGAAGAGAATAAGAAATAGTCCTGCGTTACGAGCCACGGTATGTCCCAGAAGCGAGATCCGCACGGCTTGATCGAGGCGTTTCATCGAATTGGCCCAGAAGTTAGAAAGGTTCCTGCCCCATACCGAACCGCTGCACTTCCAATTTGGGCTGAGTTTATCACAAAGCCATACGTCACGTACCTCGGACATGAGCCAGCCATATCTTTGCATGACGGTCCACCTGTAGCAGGAATTACCTCGCTCTGTTTTAGATGTCCGGAAACCTGGCAAGGTTAGCAATACCAAGCCGGCGATCGACATTGAATCGACAACGGCAATCCAGCATTCGTAAACTAAACATGATGGCTGAAATCTTCCCGTTCCGTGCGCTGCGCTACAACCCCGGGCGAGTGCGAATCGACGATGTGGTCACGCAGCCGTACGACAAAATCTCGCCTGCCATGCAGGATCGTTACTACGCGGCCGATCCTCACAATCTAGTTCGCATTATCCTGCGAAGATCTGATCGTGCCGAAGTGGA
>JBEKOS010000292.1:0-6088 GCA_049521535.1 Terriglobales bacterium
GGGCTATATGGCCGGCCTGCAGCCTGAATTTGAAAAACGGAACTGCAAGATCATCGGACTAAGCGTAGATCCCGTGACTAATCACGGCAAATGGGCGGCCGATATCGAGGAAACGCAGGGGCACAAGGTGAACTTTCCGATGATCGGCGACCCGGAGCTCAAGATCGCCAAGCTTTATAGCATGTTGCCTGCCGAGAGCGGTCATACCTCGGAAGGACGCACCGCCGCCGACAATGCCACCGTGCGTACGGTTTTCATCGTGGGCCCGGACAAGAAAATCAAGCTGATGCTCAGCTATCCCATGAGCACCGGCCGCAACTTTGACGAAGTCTTGCGCGTGCTGGATTCCATGCAACTCACGGCAAAACACAAAGTGGCCACACCGGTGAACTGGAAGCACGGCGATGACGTTATCATCCTGCCTTCAGTTTCCGACGACGAAGCGAAGCAAAAATACGCTAACGGCTGGAAAACGATCAAGCCGTACCTGCGCGTAGTTCCGCAGCCGAAGTAATCCGCAATTCGCAGTTTACGGATTGCGGCCTGAACCCGGTGCTGCAATCCGTGAACTGCTGTCCAACCACTTCCGTGCGCCTTTACTAATCTGCATCCACAGTTGAGAATAGTGGTTTACCCGTCCAAGAGGTTTTTCAGGAGGAAACAGCATGGTCGTTACCGGCGAACTGATTCGCATGACCAATTACGTGGATGACATTGCCGCCACCTTGCGCCGCATCGTGGTCGGATGCGCAACCATGAACGAGGAGGAAAAGAAACGCCTGGCCGACTACATGCGCAAGGTCGAGCCGAACTACACCGTCGTGCTGCAGCAGATGGAAGGGGGCAAGTAGTGGAAACGCAGTCGCCCCTCGCCCTCGGCCAGTCGCCAAAACAGGAAGCAGTTGCCGCCTCGGTGGTCAAAACGATAGCCGTGATTGGCGCGGGAATCATGGGCAGGGGCATAGCTCATGCAGCCGCCATAGGTGGCTTCCACACGGTGCTGGAGGATATTCTCCCGGCTTCCTTGCGCCGGGCAAAAGACGAAATCCGCGCCGGCCTCGAGAAAGGTGTTGAAATTGGAAAAGTGACGCCCGAACAGGCGGCAAAGGCACTTACAAACATCGAGTTCGTTTCCGCTCCCGAAGAAGCGGCCCGCGTGGCCGACCTGGTGATTGAGGCGGTTCCCGAGGAAATGGAATCGAAGATTGAGATTTTTACCTTGCTCGACAAGGTATGCCGCCCTGGCACGATCATCGCCTCAAACACCTCTTCGCTCAGTATTACGGAGATCGCGTCGGTTACCTACCGCGCCAGCAGATGCCTGGGTATGCATTTCTTCAATCCCGTGCCCAAGATGAAGCTGCTGGAGATCGTACGCGGCTTGGAAACCGATGACGCTTGCGTTGCCACCGCCGTCGAAGTCGGCCGCCGTATGGGCAAGGAAGTGATCGTCATCAAGGAATCTCCGGGCTTTATTACCAGCCGCATTAACGCCATGATTGGAAATGAGGCCTTCTACATGTTGCAGGAAGGAATTGCTTCGGCGGCCGACATCGACAAAGCCTTGAAGCTTGGCCTTAACCATCCCATGGGACCCTTTGAAATGATTGACCTTGTAGGCCTTGATACGAGGTTGCATATTCTCGAATACCTGCATCGATCCTTGGGCGAAAAATATCGCCCTGCACCGCTTTTGGTGCAGTACGTTAAGGCCGGGCGATTGGGAAGAAAGTCCGGGCGCGGGGTCTATGATTATCCCAGCCAGCAGCCAGCGGCGCCGGCCGTTTCTGAGAAGGCCGGCGAGGGACCGGAGAGAAAGTTCAGGCAGTGATCTCTTTTTGCTGCCCCTTCTTGATTGCGGAATCCCCTACGTGGCTGAAATGAAGTAATTGCGACAAGCCAGTTCTACCGACTCATTGTCGAGCTTCGGATTGGTGTTGTGGTATTTGGCCGTCCAGCAGATCTGATTCAACAGATCCCGCGGAAAGCAGGCCCGCAAAGGCTGGTGCATTTCCTGCTTGATCAAGTCGATCAAATGGTCGACCGCTATGGGTTCGTAATCAAGCTCCATGTCACGGCAGCAGTTGGCGAAAATGCGGTGGAACTGTTCACGGTTTACAAAATCAATCTTGATCTTGGTCTGAATGCGCCGTAAGAAGGCTTCGTCGACCAGCTTCGTGACGTCCATATTGGTGGCAAACATCACGAAAACGTCGAACGGAACCTCGATCTTCTTGCCTCCCATCACCGTCATGAAGTCAATCTGACGGTCCAGCGGCACCACCCAACGATTCAGCAACTCCGCCGGGCGTACTCGCTGGCGGCCAAAATCATCAATAATCAGAACGCCGTTATTGGCCTTCATGTGCAATGGGGCAGTGTAGAAACGGGTTAAGGGATTGTATTGGAGGTCGAGCATCTCCAGGGTCAACTCGCCGCCGGCAATCACCCGTGGACGATGGCACAAAATCCAGCGGGCGTCGTGCCCCGCCGCAACCGGTTCGTCGGCCGGCTCGTGGTTGTGTGGATCAAATATGGTAATGATCTGACCGTCCACTTCAATTGCGTACGGAAGCCAGATCAAGTCCTGATGGAAAATCGTCGCCAGCGTTTCCGCAAGCGTGGTCTTGCCGGTTCCGGCCGAACCATATAAGAAAATCGCGCGGCCCGATAACAAAGCGGTGCCGAGTTGTGTCAGGAGCGTATCTTCGACGACGAGGTGCTGAAAAGCCCGCTTCAAATCGGCGGATTGCACCGGAAGCCGGCGCACGCTTTGCCAGCGCACTTGCGCAACGTAGTCCTCCAGTGAAACGGGCGCTGGACCGCTGTACTGGTTCATGTCCAGCAGTTCCTGCGCGTGCTTCCTGCCCGCCTGCGTTGCCTGCAGGCGGTGCACGGCCCCGGTCATGCCGGTCACTTCGCAAAGCTGCTCCTTGCGCAGGCGAAAGAACAATTCCTCCGCCAGGCTGCGGCTAATCTTCATCCGCTCGCCGAGTTCCTGGACGGACAGCTCGCCGGTCATGTAGATGATCTTCATGGCGAGGTCTTCCAGAACCGTGCGGCGAACATTCAGGTCTTCAATCGTTGCGGGAGCGGGAACTGCGGCTGAACTCATGGCACACTCCTCGAGGACTCATTGGCCTCAGATGCATAGTGTAGACGCGACCCGCAACTGCCGCAAATGCTGTTTTCCGCCAAAGCCCCTGTGCGGACAATCACACCCCCCCGTGATTTGAATCCTTGCCCCCCCGGTGCAGGAGGATTGTGATCGTATATAGTCGGTGGTCCAACCAGCGCCGACGCCAATGAGGTTTCCGCCATGCCTATTGTCGATGCGAATACCGGTCTGGTTCGTCGCCAGTACTCGGTTTCTGAACTTGAGAAGGAAGCGCAGATCATGCGCGGCTACGATTTGGTCTGCTTGCACGCCGCCGGGTCGGGTCACTCGGGAGGCACGCTGTCAATCATGGACATTACTGCCGCCCTTTACCTGCGGGTGGCCAAACATGACCCCGAACAACCCAACTGGCCGCAACGCGACCGTATCATCTGGTCGACCGGGCACAAGGCGCCCAGCCTTTACCTTGGTCTGGCGTTTGCCGGTTTTTGCAAGAAGGAAGATGTTGCCACGCTACGCAAGCTGTACTCGCCCTTTCAGGGACATCCGCATTGGCTGAAACTACCAGGGATCGAGTTCTCCACTGGCTCTCTCGGTCAGGGCCTGAGCCTTGCTGTCGGACAGGCGCTCGCCCTCAGACTCGACGGCCGCCCTGCGAAAATATTCTGCATTATGGGCGACGGCGAGCAACAAGAGGGATCCGTCTGGGAAGCCGTTATGGAAGCTGGGCATTACCAACTCGATAACCTCATAGCCATCATTGACGTAAACCGGCTCCAGATTGACGGCAAGGTGGAAGACGTCATGAACGTGGAACCTTTGGCAGACAAATACCGGGCATTTGGCTGGGATGTCGTCCAGATCGACGGCCACAACATGCAGCAGGTTGTCGACGCGCTCGAAAGTGCAAAATTGCACCGGGGGAAGCCTATCGTCATTCTGGCTGCAACCGTCAAGGGCAAAGGCGTCAGCTTTATGGAGAACGTTGCCGGCTGGCACGGCAAGTCGCCGAACCGGGAGGAATTAACCAAGGCACTGGAAGAGCTTGGTGTAAAGGACGAGACGCCGACCGAGGCCCTCCTCGATCACGCCAGGAAGTATCAGGCTGGAGTTGACCAAAAGCTGGCAGAAAAGACACCTAAATTCGGCGCTAACTATTGGTGGAACGCCGGCGCCACGATGAAAGTGGAAATGAAGCCTACGCGAATGGGATTCGGTCTGTCTCTGGCGGAAAACGGCGATGACCCGCGGGTAGTCTGCCTCGGACTGGATATTTCCGGCTCCATCACCATCAGTGACTTCTATGCCAAGCATCCCGAACGCAAATCCAGGTGGATCAGCATGGGGATCGCGGAACAGTCGGCCACCTCCGCTGCCGCCGGACTGGCACGCGAGGGCAAGCTTCCCGTCTTCGGCACTTATGCGACCTTCGCTGCGGCTCGCAACCTCGACCAGGTCCGAACTTCGATCTGCTACGGCAACTTCAACGTATTTATCGCGGGGGCACACGGCGGAGTGTCCGTCGGCCCGGATGGGGCCACCCACCAGGCACTGGAAGACTGTTTCGCCATGACTGCGCTCCCGAACATGTCGGTGGTTGTACCCTGCGATTTCCTCGAAACGAACAAAGCGACCACGTATATGCTCTTGCGCCACGTTGGACCCAAGTATGTGCGTTTCGCCCGCGAAGCCACGCCAATCGTGACTTCGGAGTGCACACCGTTTGTATTTGGAAAAGCCAACGTGATTCGAATGCGGCGTGAGGCGGAGCGTTTTGCCGATGCGTTTGAGACCACGCTGGAATCCGAATACAAGAACGAGCACGAAGATTTGTCGATCATCGCATGCGGACCGATGGTGCCGGAGGCTATGCGCGCAGCATTCATCCTGAAGAAGGAATGCGGTCTGGAAACCCGCGTCATCAACATGCATACGCTCAAACCGATCGACGAGGCGGCTATCGTTCGTGCCGGCAAGGACACCGGCATAATCGTGACGGCCGAAGAACATCAAATCGGCGCTCTCGCCTGGCGTGTGAGTTCCGTCTTGACTGCAAGTGCGGAACTTTATGGTGCGCCCGTTCTTACCGGTGCGATTGGTGTCCAGGACCGCTACGGCGATTCCGGAGCGCCATGGGAGCTGGTCCGGGAATTTGAAGTGAGCGCGGAGCACATTGCGCAAAAGGCAATGCAACTGATGAACCTGAAGAAGAAGGGACTTCGCATTCCCATCGAGTTGGAACGACCCATTGCCAGTCGTTAGCTGCCGGCAATACGGTTGAAGCAGCAGTGCGGACATAGAGGACGTCACGGCCGGAAGAGCCCGACTGCAGGTCGCAGCGCGGAATTTTGCCATGGCGTCCCTGAGGTCCGTTCCCAGCATTAGTCAAAGACCACACCCATGCGGTAACCGTTTGACCACTCTTCCTTCGGACTTGCTAGAATGGCAATACGTTGAGCCCAATGGAATCTAAAGCCGAATGCACTCGTGAAATTCACGTCGAAGTCCCTGCCGAAATCGTTGCGCAGGAGCATCAATCGCTGGTTGGAAAGTATCAGAAGCTGGCACGCGTACCGGGATTCCGCCGGGGCAAGGTCCCGGCTTCAGTGATTCGCCAGCGGTTTGCCGAAACCCTCAGTACCGAAGTAGTAGAGAACCTGGTTCCCAAGTACCTGCAGCAAGAGGTCGATAAGCAGGGACTACGCTTGGTCTCCAAGCCGCAGGTCAGCGATTTGCATGTCCACGAAGGTGATCCCCTGCGGTTTAAGGCGACCTTCGAAGTCATGCCGGAGATTGAGGTTTCAGGCTACGACGGACTGGCTCCGGAACATCCGGAGTTCAGCGCAAGCGAAGAGGAAATCGAGGCCGCTCTAAACAAGCTGCGTGATGAGCAGGCAGCCTACACAGCGGTGGAAGGGCGCCCGGCTCAGGCAGGCGACTACGCCCAGATTTCTTTCACCGGCACGCCCC
>JBEKOS010000293.1:0-6080 GCA_049521535.1 Terriglobales bacterium
CCCACAGATGCTGCAGGGCCGGCGTCACCTGCCGGCAGTTTGGCGAACGCGGTATTTCAGACCGGCGGCAATATTGCGCCCCCCAAAGCGCCGCCAATTGCCCCGGGGCCTTTTGCGCCGGCGAAGTCGGTGTCGGCGGCGGTTAAGATCGCCTCCGCCAAGGCTGACCCTGCCAAGATCAAGGAGACACAGCGTCTGTTTTTTGAGCTCGGCATCGGCGTGGCGGAAGGACGATTTGGGTAGGGGCTCTCACCGCGGATTAGGACGGATTTCGGATTGGATTACGCCGATGAAACTTTCTGACCAGATTCGCAGGTTAGTTTTGGGGAGGGGTCAATATGGGAATGCCGGCGGCTCGACTCACTGACATGCATGTTTGCCCTATGGTGACGGCCATAGTACCGCACGTAGGCGGGCCGATAGTTGGGCCTGGCTGCCCAACCGTACTGATTGGCGGGCTACCCGCTGCCCGAGTGACGGATATGGCCACATGTGTTGGTCCTCCCGACGTGATCGTTTTGGGCTCCTTCACGACCTTGATCGGGGGAATGCCGGCCGCACGGATTACCGATATGACGGCGCACGGCGGAACGATCGTACTGGGCGAATTCACTGTTCTCATCGGTTAATTTGCACCGGCCGGACAGTTAAGAGAGATCTGACCGTTAGTCACTGACTAATAACGACAGGGGTTTTCCATGGGTGCAGTATCAGAGCCAATTCCATTTGAAAAGCAAGCCGATCCAGAAACTAACCGAACTTGTGGGGCGGCGTGCCTCAGTATGGTTTATCGTTCCTTTGGCAAGATTGTTCCGCAGGCTGAGATTTGGGAGGCCATCGCAGGGAAAAATCGGTTCGGCAGCATCGCGTCAAATACTTTCTTGATGGCCAGGGACGCTTTGAACCGGGGATTTGCGGCCGTAGCCATTCAGGCGCGGCACCCATTGCAGGTCTTAAAGCTCTGTCACGAAGGCGGCATTCGTGCAATTCTGAACCATCGCCTCAACCACGATTCGGGAGTTGGCCATTACACGGTCCTGACCGGATTTGACGACAAGCGTGTGGTGCTGCACGATCCGTTCTACGGTCCATCGCGCCCGCTGTCATACTCCGAAATGATGACGCTATGGCAGCCGCACTTTCAGGGTTCAGAGATCATGGGAAACATGTTAATCGGCATATCCGACAATTCATCTGTGTGGCCCGCCTGTGAGTTTTGCCACACCCAGATACCTCCCGCAGTGGAGTGTCCCCGGTGCAAGAAGCCGGTTGGATTGAAGCCCGGAATGCTTCTTGGCTGCGTTACCAATGCCTGCATTGCCCGGATGTGGAATTACGTCTGTTGTCCTTCATGCGACTATACGTGGAATTTCAGCCTGCCTTCGGTGGAAGCCGCAGCCTCAGCTCCCGGTGTCGAGGCGGCTGCATCCGCAAAGGCCACGGATGCGGAAGATGATCCCTGGAACTTGACCCTGTTGTTCGGGGAGTTGGATAAGTTCTCCACTCAGATTCTGGCTATTCCCGCCGCCGCGGCGCATCCCGATATCAGGAATCAGCTTAGCTTTATCGGCTCCTGCAAAGACAAGTTGAAGCTGGCAATGACCGAGGAGATATTTCACGGACAGGCGAGAGAAGAGAAACTAGCTAAAATCGCAGAAGTCGTCGACCAAAAGAAGGGGGCGCACGAGAAGCGGGTGGAAGAAAGCAAAGTACGCGATCTTCCATCGCCTCCCTTGGACGGGATTGCCTTGGGACGGGCACTGTTGAAGAATCTGGGCTTCACGCAGTGAATGGCAAGACCTGGCCCTCGAACTCAAAAAGCAGCGTAAGGATTACTTTCCCTATTTTCTCAGCACGAAAACCAAGATCAGGATCACCACCAGAACGAAAAAGACGTTTGCCCCGATGATGATCGGGATCCAATTCGTCTTCTTCGGTGCAATCGGAGGTAGCGAAGTAGCAGGAGGAAATTGCACCTGGGGCGGAGAAAACTGCACTGGCGGTGCTGGCATGCTGAACGGCGAGCCTATTCCCGGCGGCATTTGCGGCGACTGTGAAATACCAGACATCGGGTTCGCTGGAGAGATAGGTGGAAGCAAGCTTGGGAATTCCGACGCCGGCGGCTGAGGATACGGCTGATTTGCTATGGCCGGAGGCGCCTGTCCGCGCATGAATTGTGTGAATGCGCCCGGAGAGACGGGGGTTGCGGATTGCGGAGGCTCTGCTGACTTTGGACGCGAGAAGAGATCGGTAGGCCCACCCGATTGTGGACACGGTGATGTTTCGGGCGTTGAAAATGACGGGAAGGTTCCTGGAGCTTCGTGCTGTTGTATGGGGCTTGCCGAAAACGGCGTTCCTGGGGCGGGCTTTTCTACACCGAAGGCTTGGGTAAATGAGGATGGTTCTCGTGCCTCCAAGCCTGCTTTGGGAGCGTTGAAAAACTTGGTGAATTCCCCCGCCTCTTTTCCGCCAGCGGTCTGGGCGGGTGGTTGAAGCGCGTCGGGCCGGAAGGAGCGTCCGAATAGCTGTGTGAAATCACCGGAAGCAGCAGGGGGCTCCGGTGCTCTTCGTGGCGCGGCAGAAGCGTCGCGCAAGGGGAAGTTTACTGCGCGCGCAAATTCCTCTTCCGTTTTTCTCTTTGCAGCGACCTCCGCTGCAGGCGCTGCTGGGACAAACTCGTCTTTAGGCGCCGACGAAGGCGATCGGAATAACTCATTAAGAAGACCGGGCGCCGGGTCGTCCGTGGCTGCTGCCTGAGGAACCGGAGCGTGCGCGGCACTCTGGCGGTCAGACGGTACCGGCGTCGCCACGACGGGTGTAGCCGTTCCGTCGTCAGTTGCCGCCGAAATCTTCATTGACGTAGAAAATAACTGAGTAAACGAGCCGGCCTGCTGAGGTGCTGGCACTTCGGCTGCCGCGGGAGTGCGTTCCTTCGGCGGTTCGGGAATCTTGAACGGAGACTCTTCAGCCTTGACAATTTTTGCGGGAGTGTCATCCAGTGCAGCGGGTGGACTCGGCTCGGCTCTAACCGAAGCCAAAATTGCATCGCGCTCGCTCGCACGGAAAACCAGCGTCGGCGCAGAATATAGCTCAGCTAGGGCTTTCGATGACGGCACTTGCGGGTGCTCGTGCCGGGACTGACTGGTGGCACCAGGAGGATCTTTCGTGACCGGGCCAGCGGCCTCTGGCGGCGCATTTGCCGGTCCGGACGGGGGCACGGCTATTTTGGCGAACAATTGGGTAAACGCACCCGGCTCAGGGATGGACGTTTGAGTTGCCGTCTTTGCCGCGGGAACAGGTGCGCCAGGGCCTGATCTGTCGAGGGTCGTCTGTGAAGTTTCCGCTGGTGCTACCTGCGGAGAAGCTAACCGGGAGAAAAGCTGCGTAAAGGCTCCCGGAGCAGGTGCCTCAGGAGTGGTTGAGTTCTCCTCGGTCTTCAAGATTCCCTGCGTGGCGCCGCCGGGTATCGCGGCTGGCGACTGCAACTCCGCGGCTTTTGGGATAGCAGGCTCTGCTGAACCAGGGAAGGTTTCGGATGACGCTATATTTGGAGGTTCCGTCGCCGGTTTAGAGAAACCGTGTGTAGCGCCGGCCGCTCCGGTAGTGGATCCTTCTATAGGTGGGGATATCGGTGGTGCGCCAAAAAGCCTTGTGAATTCTCCGGCGGCAGGTCCGGGGGTAGAGTCCGATTTGAAGAGCTTTGCAAAGGAGTCCTCTGCAGAGGGCTGCTCTTTGCTCCCCTGTTGGTCAGACTGGACATTAACTGGTTTGGAGCTTAAGTCTTCCGCCATAGGCTATTTTGCGAGCTTACACCCACCTGCAATTGTCATCAACTCGGCGGCGAAACCGTCAGTGTTCCGCGAGGCGGAATTGCGCCTAATCGGGAGGAGCCCCTACCCAGTGTGGATGTGCGTGGCGTAAACTGATTCTCGCGTGCAGTGCGGGACATTGGACACTGTCATTCGCTGGAGTGTACTTCGGATCTCCAGTTTGCATTACGGCGATACCGCGCCGTGATCGCAAAATCTCAATTCCGTTACCTGAAACTATGAGATTTCTGTCAAGCGTCGTATGGTCTGAAGGTATGTACCTGGGACCGCACCATTTCCAGGCCCAGAACCGGTACTTCGAAGACTCCATGCACTTTGCCACGCAAAGTCTGTGGTACGAGGCTTATGGATTCGTCGGATTTGAGCTTGATCCGGAAGCGCTGCGTAATGGAATGGTCGCATTGAAGCACGCCCGCGGCGTGTTTGCCGATGGACTGCCTTTCGACCTGCCCGAATGTGACCGGGCACCGTCTCCCCGCACGATTGGCGAACTCTTTCCGCCGACCCGCGATTTCCTGGTGGCCATGCTGGCAATTCCAAAGCGCAAGTTTGACGGGCAGAATTGTGTCCTCGAGCCGCAAACTGCCGACGCGACCCGCTTTGTGAGCGTTGCAAAGACGATTTGCGACGACACCACCGGTCACGATGAGAAGGAGGTCAAGCTTGGGCAGAAGAACCTGCGCATTCTGTTCGATGTGGAGGAAGAGGCCGCTTCCGGCATGGAACTCATTCCTGTGGCACGAATCCGGAGGGACACCAAGGGTCATTTCGTGTACGACCCAGCATTCATACCACCTTGCCTTGAATTGACTGCCAGTGAATCCCTCCTGATGCTGTTGCGGCGCCTCATCGATATCCTGGAAGAGAAAAGCACCACGCTGCAGCGTGAGCGTTCCGCACAAGGGACGTTTCAAACGGGTATGTCTGCCAGGGACGTAGCCAGTTTCTGGTTTCTCCATGCCATCAATGCCAGCCTTGGACCGTTGCGCCATCTTTGCTTCTCCAAGCGTGGCCACCCGGAAGAACTCTTTCGGGAGATGGCCAGGCTGGCAGGCGCTTTGTGCACGTTTGGAATCGATTCCCACCCGCGATCGCTGCCTGCCTACGATCATCGCAATTTGGAGAAGTGCTTCTACGAGGTCGATGAGCATATCCGCCGGCACCTGGAGATTATGATTCCCTCGCAGACCATCACCGTTCCGCTGAAGGAGACGGCGCGATCTTTCTTCGAGGGCGAACTGGCGGACTCGCGGACGCGCGGGCCTTCACGGTGGCTGCTGGCAATCCGGGCGCCTTTGGGAGAGGCAGACTTGATCCAGAGAGCGCTGGCGGTGATCAAAGTCTGCTCTGCCAAGTTTGTGCCCGAACTGGTTAAGCGGGCATTACCTGGAATGGGCCTTACTCATGTGCCTGTGCCACCCTCACAGATTGCGGCGCGAGTGGAATGGCAGTATTTCAGCGTGAATAAGGCCGGACCTTGCTGGGACCATATTCAGCAGACGCGGCAGGTTGGTGTATATGTCCCGAAGGACATTCCAAGTCCGGAGATGGAGTTGTTGGTCATAATAGATTCGTAGGGACGTCTGATGGGTAATTTGCAGTGGGCGATTTGTAACTTGACGAACGGACCAGCGGGCTTTCTAATCACAAACTAGCAATTTCAAAGGGAGAACAAATGTCGTCACCAGCAACTCCCATTGCAAGCTATCGCGGCACATCCAGCGGTTCGGAGCAGCGCGGATGGAACCTGGCACTGGCGTTTCAGGAGGTGCTCACGGCCGTGGTGCGCGTGCGTTTTGGCCGGCAGGCGGTCGCCAATGCGGATGTCTTTCGCACGCACGTTAAGGATTCGCTGCGCACGGCAGCACAAGACGCTCTGGCGCGGGGCTATTCGCAGGAAGACGTTCAGCTCGCGGTATACGCGGTGGTCGCGTTTATCGACGAGTCGGTAATGAACTGCCCCCAACCGGTATTCGCGGAATGGCCGCGACTGCCTCTCCAGGAGGAGTTATTTGGCGGGCATGTTGCGGGAGAGACGTTTTTTGAAAATCTGCAGAGGGTCATGGCACGCAACACTCAGTCGGTTGATCTACTGGAGATCTTCTGTCTCTGTCTTCTGTTGGGATACAAAGGACGCTATGCGGTGGCGTCGGGAGATTTGGGCGCAATTACGAATGCGGTGCGGGACAAGATCCAGCGCATTCGAGGCGCCACTGGGTTGCTTGGGCCCCGGGGAATGATTCCTGCCGA
>JBEKOS010000294.1:0-13310 GCA_049521535.1 Terriglobales bacterium
CCATTACGGCGCAGGACCTCAATTTCCTGCGGCCGCTTGATGTTCCGCATCTCATCAATGAAGCCGGTCAGATTGTGCAGTTGCGCGGCGGGATAGCGATCTCGCAGCTTTTGGAATACTCCGCGATCTCCCGGGAGTTCCTGCCCGTATGGGTTGTTGTACTCGGCGGCGTAATCGCGTCCGGTTTCGCCCCGGGCGCCGTCGGGCTTGTCGGCAAATCCCAGGCGCAACCAGAGATCACGCTCAGTACTACTGAACAAGAAGCTGAAAGCCGAGTCCAGACTTGTAATCGGAGCGACCTCGGGAAATCCCAGTTCCTTCTGCTCGTCCTTCGGCAGCGAGAGCAGGTTCGCGCCATATACCTGGATTTCGCGCGGGCTTTGCTGTGGCTCAAAAATGACCGTTCGCTGAGAGGCGGCATCCATGAGCAGGACGGCTCCTGGATCGGAGAGGCCGGTGAAGTAGTAGAAGTCATTGTCCTCGCGATAGTGCGCGGCCGGGGGAAGTTGGGTCTTCGCAAACAAGACGATCGACCCGGTCTTCACTTTCTGTGCCAGCTCGGCGCGGCGGGCGGCAAATTCCTTGGGGCCGCCGAGATCCTGAAGGGCGGCGCGGTCGGTGTATTGCGCGTGCGCAAGGTCTGCGCTAAGGATGCCCAAAAGTACATACAGCCAAATCTTCCATTTCATACAAGCTCCCAACTACCAGTTCACCGTAAGACTTAAAGCAGTTCGCTATTTCCCAGCCAGCTTGAAGTCTACGGTGACCGTCGTCTTGAACTCAACCGGCTTGCCATTAAGCATCAACGGTTCGTAAGTCCACTCTTTTACTGCTTCCAAAGCAGCAGGCGATAGCATGGGGTCCCCTGAAATTACTTGTAGGTCCTCGACAGTGCCTGTTGCACCGACCCTAGCAGCCTCCGGATATGTTGGCTTAACCACACGAGTCGGCGGCGGAACATCCGATGGTTCCAGCTCAGTAAGTCGTCGCATTTGACCGGAACCGGCAGGGAGCTGAGTACCTGGCGCGCTTGAGTCGAGCCTAGCCGGTGCCTCCGCTGTAGCTGTGGCGTCTGTCCTGTTGGGCTCGCCCTGGGCCTGTCCTTGTGCAGAGCGCAAAACGGTGAAGTTTGCCGGAATCGTCGGCTGACTAGGAGGACATCCCCGGCCTGGTTCTCCCTTAGTATCATACAAGCGGAAGTTAACTTCAACATTGATCTTGACTGCAACAGGTTCACCGTTCTTGGTGCCTGGTTTGAAGCGCCAGCTCTTGACAGCCTCGACCGCCTTCTCCGTCAGGCCCATGCACAAGGGACGCTTGACCTCTACGCTTCGAACAAGTCCGTCGGCACCAACGACAATTCCCATTAACACCGTGCCCTGCACCATCTCTTTCCTTGCCTCGTCAGAGAATTCAGGCTCAGATGTGTGGATCGCTCTGGGAGCGGAGACATCACTGCCAACCTTGTAGACTTGATCGCTTGGCGTGGTCTGCGCCAGCAGACACTGCGACAATATCAATAGCGCCAAGCAGCAGGTTTTGGAAAGTCGAGTCATGGTGTTCGTTGATGGGATCCGGCCCGGAAAACAAAATCTACCACAACTCCCTTAAGACCCAGCGGCAAAAAATCTCCCCATGCTGTCTTTGTCCAGGTTGGAGCCTTACGGCGTCTGTTGTCATCTACTAATTCGACCGTCACGAAAGCTCCGGGGTGCACCTATGTCAACGTGGCCTGTACCGAGCGCATTCGACGCCAACACACAGACATTTCCTGTCCTTACCGAAGCGCAGATCAATCGATTGCGTCCGGAGGGCAAGCTGCGAAGGGTTGAGCCGGGCGAAATCCTGTTCGAGCCGGGTGATACCGACGTGCCTTTCTTTGTGCTGCTCTCCGGAACCATGGAAATCGTGCAGCCGGGAGTAACAGGGGAGGAGGTCTTAATTGTCAAACACAACCCGCTTGAGTTTACCGGCGAAATGGCAATGATCACCGGACGGCGCTGTCTGGTGCGCGGCCGGATTACCGAAGCTGGCGAATTTCTCGAGATTAGCCCTGAGGGGTTGCGGTCGATAATTGCCCGAGACGCCGAGCTAAGCGAGATCTTCATGCGGGCCTTTATCCTGCGCCGGGTGGCGCTCATCACCCACCATCTCGGAGGCATGGTTCTCCTCGGTTCACAGTACTCGCCGGAAACTCTGCGCTTGCGCGAGTTCCTGAGCCGCAATGCCCATCCTTACACCTACGTCGATCTCGATAATGACAGCACTTCTCAGGAAGTGCTCGACCGTTTTGCGGTGAAGAGGAATGAGGTCCCAGTGGTCATTTGCGGAAGCGGTAAGGTGCTGCGCAACCCAACGCCGGAAGTGGTGGCGGAGCGTCTGGGTTTCAACCTCAACATTGACGAATCCCAGGTTCGCGATGTGATCATTATTGGTGCGGGCCCAGCGGGGCTCGCGGCGGCTGTTTACGCGGCTTCGGAAGGCCTGGATACCCTGGTGATCGAGACCAGCGCCCCCGGAGGGCAGGCAGGGACAAGTTCCAAGATCGAAAACTACCTTGGATTTCCGACTGGCATCTCCGGACTGGAACTGGCCTCCCGAGCATTCACACAAGCCGAGAAGTTCGGTGCGAAGCTGATGATCGCTCACAAGGTTACCGGTTTGGACTGTGAGCAGCGACCCTATAAAGTCGTCTTGGACAACGGCAACATGCTCCCCGCTCGCGCCATCGTGATCGCCACCGGTGCCGAATACAACCAGCCGCCTATTCCCAACCGAGAAAAATTCGATGGCCGGGGAATCTACTACGGCGCAACTCATCTTGAGGCGCAGATGTGCAAGGATGCGGACGTTGTGGTGGTTGGGGGAGGGAATTCCGCCGGACAGGCCGCGGTGTTCCTCTCGCAGACTGCGCGCCGGGTGTACATGCTTTGCCGCTCGGACTTGAAGGACACCATGTCACGCTATCTCTGCCAGCGCATTGAAGAAAACCCGGTGATCGAACTGCACAAGAAAACCGAGATCACTGGCTTGGAAGGCGATACAAAGTTGCTGCGCGTGACTTGGGACGACCGCACGGCGGGCGAGATCTCGACACATGATATCTGCCATGTTTTCATGATGGCGGGGGCATCTCCGCGTACCAGTTGGCTGCCGAACTGCATCGCGCGCGACAGTAAAGGATTCATCCGGACCGGCCGGGAGTTGGAGGCAACAGAAGGGCCGGCTCCGGTCTTCGGCTGGCCGCTCACCCGCCAACCGCAGATGCTGGAAACCAGCCGCCCGGGAGTGTTTGCAGTAGGGGATGTTCGCTCGAACAATGTGAAGCGCGTGGCCTCCGCAGTGGGAGAAGGCTCAATCGCGATTCACATGGTCCACCAGGCCCTTGCCGAGGCATAAATGAAAACAGCGCTGTTGATTATCGACGTACAAGTTGGTCTGGTGGCACTCATGCCGCGGGACCTGCGCGAGGATGTATTAAAGAACATTGCGACCCTGCTCGCGAGGGCTCGTTCCACAGGCACCGCTGTAATCTTTGTTCAGCACGATGGGCCCAAAGGGCATCCGCTCGAGGTCGGCACGAAGGCATGGGAGATTCATTCCACGATCCTTCCGTTGTCAGGGGAGCCGGTTGTTCGAAAGCCGGCGTCCGATTCATTTTTCGAGACGAGGCTGGCAGAATGTCTCTCTAGCCAGGGCGTTACCAGTCTCATCATCGCGGGCGGCATGACCGAATATTGCATTGATACGACTTGCCGCCGCGCCGTTTCACTGGGATACGACGTAACGCTTGTGTCCGATGGGCACTTCACCAGGGACACTTCAGTACTTCCCGCCCTGGAGATCGTCACGCATCACAATCAGCTCCTCGACGGTTTTGCGGCAGGTTCTCACGAAATTTCTGTCTGGCCCGCCGATCAAGTTTCCATCTGATGTACCGCAGGTCTCATGAGTGCCGCACGGCTGGGCCTGAGGAGTGCATAGATATGCGACGCCTTGACTTTCTGTCATCCTGGACAAAGCGAAGGATCTATGCGCTGTTCATCCGCACGCAAAATGCATGGATGCTTCGCTTGGCTCAGGATGACCGATGCCTTTTGCGGTTGCTCTGTCCGTGATTGTTTCTGAGACCGCTTTACTGCTGCGGGGAAGTGTTGTTGGGAACGGAGGTCTGCGCGGGCGGCGTTTGGCTGGGCGGTTTGGGCTGGGGCTTGGCCGGTTTCTTGTGAGCAGGTTTGTCCGGCTTGGCATCTTCGTCTACAACGACCTTTTTCACCGGCTCCGATGGCGGCGTAGACTTTGCTTGTGCGAGGTCCGAGCGCAAACGGACAATCTCCGCATCTCTTCTGGCCGCTAAGGTCTCCAGGGCATCACCCATTTCCATGCGCACCTTATCGAGAGCCGCTCCATCCTTGGACAGTTTTCACCTGTTCCACCATTCCGGGAAGGGCGGTCGTCACATTGCGCGAGATCGAGTCGGCGTTATTGTTGGCTTGTTTCTTGATGGTTGCGTCAGCCTTCCATTTATCGATCCGCAACTGCGCGATATCCAGGATGGTGGTGCGGGCCGTTTCATTAAGCTGGGTCAGAAACGGACTGAGCGCAGCCGGATCCAGCGCAGGCGCCCCGGCGGCGGGCGAACGAGACGCCGTTGGATCAGCGATCTGGGCAGCGAGGCCACCGGAAATAGCAACGAACAAAACGGCTAATGCGATTCGCATGGCGGATGCGGTGCTGTTCCTTGTGATGTCACCGGCTCAAAGTATAGTTGCAAAGGAATGATGCCGTCATCCTCATCGCAGGCGCAGCCCACGGTCAATCAGATGCGTTCTTGGGCGCACTTCGTTGACTAAAGTTCTCCGCGTAGGCGACAATGAAGATCAGAAGGGCCTGTGGCGCAGCTGGGAGCGCGCTTCCATGGCATGGAAGAGGTCGTCGGTTCGATCCCGACCAGGTCCACCAAATTTCCCAACAACTTACGAAGGTCGCACGCCTGTGACGAGGGCGTTTGTACACCCCGACAAGGCTTCCCAAGGGGCCCGCTGACTGTTTTCTGTGGCAGGGCTCGATCGCACCTCCAATTGCCGTCTACGGCGCAAAGTACGCCGAAATGTCAAGCACCAACTGGGTGGTGCCGCTGGCGTAGGCATCCGTTTTGCCGTCACTGTCCGGCACGATCGCCATATTGGACGTGATGGCCCCATCCTCCGCGTTCAGGGTCGAGACCACGGGCTGCGTTTCACCATCGGGCCATAGAGTCACATATCCCAGATCGCCTGTCGGTATGACTGTCGCATTGAACACATACGCCTTGTCGGCGCTTGACGGAGCACAAGAACTGGTAGCCACATTGACGGTAAGCTCGTCGGTGAAAGCGCCGCTCGTCTTGCGCGTATCCAGTACGCGGCAAGGTGTCAACGTATAGAGGTTGTAGCCTCCCGTTCCTGGGGCGGCAAAGTATCCATTCACGTCAATCAACAGATTGGTGGCGTTGCTCGGATACACGGCCGCCCCGCCGCTAGTACCTGCCGGTACGATCGCTGCGTTGGCTACTATCGTTCCAGTGAAATTGTTAAGAGTGGATACTATCGGTCTCGATTCGCCCTCCGGCCATACCGTCAAATAATCCAATGCGTCGCCGGTTGCGGGCGGCACCACCGTGAAGTTCAGCGAATAAGCCTTGGCTGTCGTGGGAATCGAACAAGTGCTGGAGAGAATCGGGAAATCGCGCTCGGTAGCAGCCACCAGTTCGGGCCCTCCCAACGGACCGTCGGCCTTGCGCGTATCCACCAACCGGCAAGGCGTCAGCGGATAGAACTCCAGGCTGGAACTGCTGCCGGCCTCAAAGTAGCCATTAATATCCAGTAACAGATTAGTCACATTATTGGCATAGACACTCACTGCCCCCGAAGTGCCTGCCGGCACAATGGCCGCATTCGCCTTGGTGCGCCCATCCAGTGAGTTCAAGGTCGATACGGTAGGTTGCCCTTGTCCCGCCGCCCAGATCGTCAGATAACCCAACGATCCTGGCGGCACTACCGTCACATTCAGGGAGTACGCGACGGCGGCGCTGGGGATGCCGGCGCACGGTCCAGAGGGAATCGTGAAGCTGCGGGTGGCGCCTGCCGCGAGTTCCGGCCCACCGAAGGGGCCGTCGGCTGTGCGGGTATCGACTATCCGGCACGGCGTCACGGGAAAGAACTGAACCGGGCTCGCAATCGGGTTTACCAGTTGTGTCAAGGCACCGCTGCTGCCGGCATAATTGCTGTCACCCAAATAAGTTGCTGCGATCACATCAGTCCCAACCGGCAATGTGGAGGTAGTACACCCTGCCGTGCTCGAAGCAGAAAGCGCCACGCCCGTGCAGCCGCTGATGGCCGCTCCCAGCGAAGTGAAGCTCACCGTACCGGTTGGGGTGGGCGGGCCGGTAGGCGCGACCGCTGCGGTGAGCGTGACGGAAAGGCCGGATGTGGATGGATTCAGGCTCGAAGTCACCGTCGTGGTCGTGGCACCCACAACCTGGGTCAGAGTTCCGCTGCTCCCATAGTTATTACTGTCGCCGGAGTATGTCGCAACGATCGAGTAACTGCCCTTTGTCGCGAATGTCGTGGTGCATTCCGCCTTCTCGGAGGCGAGTATTATCGCTCCACAACCGCTGATCGTGGCGCCGTTCGAGGTAAAGCTCACGGTGCCTGCAGGGGAAGAACCAGTCACAGCAGACATAAACGTGACGGCTTCGCCCGCAGTGGACGGGTTGACCGACGAACTCAAGGCCGTAGTTGTGGCGGTCCGGGGGGGCACAGTCACTTTGCGGACGACGTTGTTGGAAATGTCCCCGCTGTAGAAATTGCCCTTCGAGTCCACGGCAATTCCCAAAGGCGAGTTCATCTCCGCGCTGGTTGCAGGTCCGCCATCGCCCAGATAGCCCGCAATGCCCGATGCCCCATCGGTTTCACAGCAGCCTGCCACGGTGGCAATTATGCCGGATGCTGCGGTTACCATGCGGACAACGTAGTTTCCGGAATCTGCAATGTAGAGGTTGTCTGTTGAGTCCACCGCAACCCCCCGAAGGTAGTACAACTCCGCGCCCGTTGCCGGTCCGCCATCGCCGGTGTAGCCGCCCTCGTCACCGAGGCTGCCAGCACCATATCCATTGCCCACAACCGTGGTGATTATGCCGGTGGACGCAGTTACCTTGCGAACGACATTGTTCAAGGTATCGGCGACATACAGGTTGCCTGCCTTGTCCAGCGCAATCCCATCGGGCTCAGCTACCTCGGCGCTGGTCGCCGGGCCACCATCGCCTGTATAGCCGCGATTTCCCAACGAACCCGCGCCGACGGTGTTGCCTGCCACTGGATGGGGTCGTGCAGAGACGCGCTGGTCGCCGGCCCGCCGTCGCCGCCATAGCCTGCATTACCCCCGGTGCTCTCACAACAGCCGGCCACAGTCGTGATTACCCCCGTCGCCGCGGCCACCTTGCGGATGACGCTGTTGCCCCAGTCCGCGATGTAGAGGTTGCCCGCCGCGTCCGTCGCAACTCCGTAGGGGCTATCCAACTCCGCGCTAGTCGCTGGGCCTCCATCACCGCAGTAGCTGGAACCGCAACCTCCTCCACCGGCCACAGTAGCGATAATGCCCGTTGACGCAGTCACCCTGCGGATGACAGAGTTGGTCGAATCCGCGATGTATAAGTTGCCCGTCACGTCCACTGCAACTCCCCAGGGGCGATCCAACTTCGCGCTGGTTGCCGGCCCGCCGTCGCCCGAATAGCCTGCAGTGCCCGGAGCGCCAGTGGTTCCACAGCAGCCCGCCACCGTGGTGATGATCGGGACCGTTGAAGTCTCCTGCCTTTGTGCCCGCGCCGGCAACGCGACTGCGAAGGAAAGCGCCGCAACAGCAAGCAGGATTGGTCGAGTTGGGAGGAAGTTAGATGACCTTGCCACTCGAGTCACCAAAGTTTGTGGACGCGTTACAGGAGTCAGTCGTTTCCAACGCATGGAATCCTCACAACAACCCCTCACTATATACGTGCCGAAGGACTGTAGCGTATGAATTGTTCCTTGGCCGCAGCTAAGCACGGGAATGGGTTCGTTCATCCAATCAGCAGGGGAACAAAGAGCGAATACGGTAATCTCCCGCAATGGGTGCCGGGAGAAAGCGAGCTGTGGGAATTGTGGCGGGAATCCTTTTGGCGCGTCATTAACGGCCACCGATGGCCTGTTTGATACCATGTCAATTCCGAGGACGGACAACATGATCGCCGCTGGGGTGCAGTGGGCGAGCGGATACTGCGGAAGATCGATACTCTACATTCGGAGCGAGTTGGCGCGCGGGCTCCGGTAGCAGCCTCAGTCTTTCTGAATCGCGCCGCAGAAGTTATCGACATCCTGGGCATTGATGTCGATCTTGCCCTGATCGGGATTGACGGCAGTCGGGTGCAGGCCGGATGTCATGGCGAGCGCCTGCGCCTTTGTTTGCGGATCGGCGCAAATGCTTTTAAACTTCGACACGCATGACCGCATCGCCTTGACGCTATTACCATCCGTGGGAATATGCCCCTGCTTCCTGAATTGATTGACGACGCCGTCAAAAGCCAACGTGCACCCAACCGTTTCAAGTCCCTTGGTATTCCGGGCGGCTCCTGATCTGATCTCTGGCAATACTTGCGACGCCTGCTGAGGATTTTCCCACGCCGCCATAACGCCGTTGGCGGATAATCCCTGCTTGCTGGCTGAATACGAAAGGCCGGTAAAATCGTGGCTGGTATTGTTCGATTTGTAATTCGAGGAAGCAACGCAGCGAAGCGCGGCATCAAGCTGGCAAACCAAAAGCATCTGGCTCATCGGCGCCGCTTGCTGGGCATTATTTCCCTGACAGGTTGCATTCTCCTTGAAATACAGTTGGCCGTCCGGGTCAATTTGATATTGATATGAAGTATAAGTGCAGGTCCGGTGGATGCCAAGGATGACGCCGCCGTCTTCCTGATGGCCGTTTTCCGGCAGGCTGACGGTGCTTAACCGGTTAATCCTTTCGGCCCGGGCGCCCGTGGAAAGGCACAAAAGCAGCGGCAGTGCTAGAGCTAGCGTTTCCTTTGAAATCAGCCGTGGCTCGAGTCTGAGAGGCACTAAGAATACCAAATTAATTCCGCGCAGAGTGATCATTGTCGAGCAGGATCTCCGCCAGCAACCCAGGTTCGATGTTTCCGCCACTGATGACGGCGACAATCTCGTCGGACTTTGGTAGCTCTTCCCCACGAAAAAGGTAGGCGGCGAATGCCACTGCACCGCTCGGCTCTGCGACCAGCTTGGCGTCCAGCGCCAGGCTGCGGACCGCAGCGCGAATCTCCTGCTCGCTCACGGTGACAATGTCATCGACGTAGCGCCGGATATGCTCGAAGTTAAGAACTCCAAGGTGCTGCGTGCGGAGCCCATCCGCTAGAGTGCGCGCGGTCTGCTCGCCAGGGAAATCCACGATGTGACCGGCGCGCAGGCTCGTTTGCGCATCGGCGGCAAGTTCCGGCTCCACGCCGATCACTTTGATTTGTGGATCGCTGAGCTTAATCGCCGTGGCCACTCCGCTGATGAGCCCACCACCGCCTACAGGCACAAGGACGCAGCCGACTGTGGGTAGGTCGCTAATGATTTCCAGCCCCACCGTTCCCTGGCCGGCAATAATTTGCTCGTCATCGTAGGGCGGAATGATTACGTAACCGTGCTGGCGTGCAAACTCCTCGGCCCGCGATTGGCGTTCGGCGCTGCTCGGACCAACAAAGACGATCTGTGCACCTAGTGCGGACGTGCTCTCGATTTTGATTTTGGGAGCATTGCGCGGCATTACGACGATTGCCTGCACGGCAAGAGCCCTGGCCGCATATGCGACGCCCTGCCCATGATTGCCGCTGGAGTAAGTGATTACTCCGCGGAGCCGATCGTCCTGGCCAAGAGAGGCGATCTTGTTGTATGCGCCGCGCAATTTGAAGGCGCCGATAGGCTGTAGATTCTCCGGCTTGAACCAAAGTCGTGTTGCGGGTGCCGTGGCGCTGATCGAGCGAGGAAATTTAATTAGCGGCGTTCGCACGGCAACACCTTGCAAGCGCGCATGTGCCTGGCGAATTTCTTCAAGAGAAACCATTAGGTCGTGCGACTTCTATTCTAAAGTCTTTCACCGGAGAGGCGCAGGGGATGAAATAGACATGGAGACTTGGGGACTCGGCGACTTGGAGATCGCGATACGGCTATGGTGGCGCGTTGATAGAGGATCAGTCCGGCCGCAGCCGTTCACCTTCCCGAAGTATCTCTGCCACGAAATGAATTAGAGCGGCCTGATCGCGTAGCGACGGCTTGCTTGCGACTTCCACGTGGGTAAGCAAAGGGCTAACCAGAACCTCTCGTAGATAAGGCGCAGGAACCTCGCGCGCCAGCCAGAGGGATTCACTGGCGGGAATCACACTGTCATCTGAACCATGCAATAGGAATACCGGCACGCGGAGGGCAGAGAGATGCCCATGGGGCGACAGACGGTCCATATCAGCGCCATGGTGGGAAATCATCGCCAGAAGGTCCGGTAACCATACGTCCTGGCGATGCTCCAGGAGTCGTTCCATGCGCCTGCGGCCTGCCGGGCTTAGTCGGGTCAGTTGAGGCTTCGCCGCATCTGGTTGTTCCCATAACTGCAAGCGCAGTACTTCGCGCGCGTGAGGGACGTCGGCGGAGGAGAAGAACTCGTCAACGTGGGAATACACCAGCACCAGCATGCCGTATTCGTGGGGCGGCAGCGCTTCGATGGTGCCGTCTGGACGCGGTGTGCGGCCGGTGGCGAGGTAGCGGCAGACTCGAGTGAGGTCGTCATGCGCCCCGATTGCCACCACAAATCCAACGTCTTCGCTAAACTTCGGGTCAGCAGCCGCCAACAGCGCCAGACCACCCGCAAAGCTCAGTCCCAACGCTCCAACCCTCGTTCCCCTCTTCTGGCTGAGCGCATGAGCAGCGGCACCGGTCACCGCGACGTCGTCTTCGTCAACTCGATAATCGGCAAGAGACTGCAGCGCCGGAGTTAGTACCTCAATTCCTTCCGAGGCAAAGGCGCGGGAAAATCTGACGAGGCGAGGTTCGTCCATGCCGAGATGATGAATGCCGTGAAGAATAACCAATCCCGGAGGATTAGCCGCGCCGCGGGGAGAATACAATCGTGCCGAAACCTGTCCATGCGGCCCCTCAATGACCGTGTCGGACTCGTCGACCAGGTGCGCCTCGAACCGGGCAAAGCCATTGGCAGTGGGATTTTCAATGCGCAGAAGAAGGGCCGTTGCGCGCAAATACAAATGCAGAGTTGGAAGGGAAAGCACCGCGCATACAAAAATGAGCACTGCTGCGGAAAGGCAAACTCGCCTGGTCGGTACATTTGAACGCCAGGTTTCTCTGCGCGAGGAAATTTGAATTCGTCAGATCTCCAGTATGACCGGCATGATCAGCGGCCGGCGCGAAGTGTGTTTCACGATGTAACGCTTCAGGTCCTGCCGGATTTTTTCTTTGATTACGCCGTAGTCGCTCTTTTCCTCGTTGCTGGAATCTTCGAGAGTGCGAATCACCGTGTCGCGAGCTTCTTCGACAAACCCGTTATCCGTCGGTGCCCCGGCAAAACCGCGCATCACAATCTCCGGGGGAGACTCGATACGCCCCGTCAGCTTGTTGATCGCAATGATGGGCAGCACGATACCGTCTTCGCTCAGGTGGCGGCGGTCTTTGATGATTAAGTCCTCCACCACTTCGCCCATCGATCCTGAATCGATGCAGACCCGGCCCACAGCCACGCGGCCCCGCTTGCGTGCGCCTAACTCGTCGAACTCCAGGACGTCGCCGCTTTCCAGCATCAGTACCTGGCCAACTGCGCCCTTCATGGCGCCGGCCAGTTCGCAATGAAGCTTGAGTTGACGGTATTCGCCGTGAATGGGGATGAAGTAGCGCGGCTTCACGAGGTTAATGAGTAGTTTCAGCTCTTCCTGGCTGGCGTGGCCGCTTACATGGATGTGGGGCTTCGAGCCGTCTTCATAGACAACATGCGCATTGCGGCGGAACAAATGGTCAATCATCCGGTAAATCGCTTTTTCGTTTCCCGGAATAATGCGCGACGAGAGAACAACCGTGTCCCCTGATTCGATTTTGGCGTGGCGGTGGCTGTCGACGGCTGCCCGGGAAAGCGCCGACATAGGTTCTCCCTGCGTGCCGCTGATCAGAACGCAGACTCGCTCGGAAGGAAAATTCTTCATTTCGCCCGGATGAATCAGCAGGCCATCGGGTATTTCCAGGTAGCCAAGGTCCTGGGCGATCTCTGCCGATTCATTCATGGAGCGGCCAATCATCGCGACCCTGCGCTGGTATTGCGCTGCAACCTCGAAAACGAGCTTAATGCGATGGACGGACGACGCAAAGCAAGCCACAAAGATGCGCTGGTCAGCGCGGGCGAAGACCTCATCAAACTTGCGGTATACAGCACGCTCGCTGGGTGTATATCCGGGGCGTTCCACGTTAGTGGAATCCTGGAAAAGAGCCAGTACGCCAGCTTTGCCGTATTCCGCAAAGGTGTGCAGATCAAAGAGCTTGTTGTCGGTGGGAGTGGGGTCCACTTTAAAATCGCCGCTGTGGATGATGACCCCAAGGGGTGTGTGGATCGCCAGAGCCACGCAGTCCACCAGACTGTGCGTTACCTGGATCGGGTTAATGGTGAAGGGTCCAATGGTAAAGCGCTCGCCGGGTGTGATTTCGTTGAGAACCGCGTTATCCAGCAGCTTGTGTTCGTCCAGTTTGTCTTCAACGTAAGCCAGCGTGAATTCGGTGCCATAGACCGGAACATTGATTTCGGACAGAATCCAAGGAAGCGCCCCGATATGGTCCTCGTGTCCATGGGTGAGGACGATGGCCCGAACCTTGTCGCGGTTTTCAATCAAGTAGGTGATGTCGGGTACGACGATATCAACGCCTAGCAATTCGGACTCCGGAAACATCAGCCCGGCGTCGATTACGATGATGTCATTGCCCCAGCGAACAGCCATGCAGTTCATGCCGAACTCGCCCAGTCCGCCCAGAGGCACAATGTGTAACTTATTTCCGTTCATTGCTTAGGATTCGATGCTAACACAGCATGTGCTGAGGAACTTCACCGCTAAGACGCAGTAAAGCCCCCAGTTGACATTTGCCAATTTGCAGCAAGAGGTGTCAGTTCGAAACTGTAGACTGCAAACTGCGAGCCGCGCACGTATTAGACTTTTCTTATGCACTCTGGCGATGGCAAGGGCTGGTTGCGGCGAAAGG
>JBEKOS010000295.1:0-11035 GCA_049521535.1 Terriglobales bacterium
GGCGAACCGGGGCTGAACTACCTGTGCAGCGGACTGCAGAAATACTGGCGCCACATCGACCAGGACATCAAGGACATCCTGAAGGACATGTAGAGCGGCACATGGCCGGACCACGCGACCATCGAGCAGTTGAATCAAGAGCGCCTCTACCAGCGGGGCATTGAGGCCTATATGCTGACGCTGCCCGTTATGAATACCATCGGCATGCGCGATGGTTCGGAGGCTAAGTTCGGCAAGGGCGACAACGTGCTGCCCATCTGGAAGGACCGGATGAACGCCAAGACCTGGGTGCCCACGCCGAATTGCGACGTGAGCCCTTCGATGAGCTATCTCGACCTCAAGGAGACCGGTCCGCTTGTGGTGTATGCGCCGACGAACGTCATCGGGATGTTCACCGACTTTTGGCAGAATACCCTTACCGACGTTGGGGCCATCGGGCCGGATCGCGCGCGCGGCGGGGTCGACCTGCTGCTGCCGCCGGGTTACGAAGGGAACGTGCCGGGTGGTTACTTCGCTGTCAAGTCCTCCACCTCCAACGTCTTTCTCTTCTTCCGGACGGTGATGAAGCCGGGCGAGAATGGCCCCGACCCCACGGACGCCGAGGCGCTCGCCGAGATGCCCCGCGACTATCCGCTGGACGTGCTGGACAAGGACCGCAAGCCGATGCAGTTCCCGAATGGCTCGAACGTCCGTTTCAACATGATGTATCCCACGGACTTTTCCTACGGGGAGAAACTGAAGTCGTTTGAAGAACTGGATCCAGACGCTGAAAGGCCGCGCCTTCCTCGTCACCATCCGGCTCTATGGCAGCGGCACCGAGTTCTACGACCAGACCTGGAAACCCGACGACGTTGTAAAGGTGAAGTGATCAACGTAATCAACCGCCCAAAGGACACGACCATGAAGACAAGAAGTGTTCAAATACTGCTTTCCACTGCGTTAATCTGCGCGGCGGCAATGAGCGGACTTACGACGCAAGCCCTCGCGCAGGAAGCCAACTTCCCTAAACTGGCCAACCTGCAGTTCAAGGAAAAGCCGCCCACGAAGGGAGCTGCGACGACGGAACCCGACCAACTGCTCTTCCAGCGGGCAACGCAGGCCTATCTCTGGGCCTTGCCGTTGATCAACACGCTCGCCATGAAGAACGGTTTGGAGAAGGTCTTCGGCGCCGGCTACAACGTTCTGCCCGTCTGGAAACAGCGGCTCGACGCCAAGACCCTCGTGACCACCCCCAACTCTGACGTTATCTATGCGATGAGCTACGTTGACCTCGGCAAGACCGGTCCGCTAGTTTTCGAAGCACCGGCCAACCTGCAGGGAACCCTGCTCGACTTTTGGCAGCGCCCCATCCCGGTGGATGGCGGCAAGTTCTCTTGTGACGTCGGGCTGCCCGGACCGGACGCCGGCAAGGGCGGCAAGTTCCTGCTCCTCCCGCCTGGTTACACGGGCGAGGTGCCGGAGGGTTATTTCGTTTGCCGGTCAGGAACCTACAACGCCATCATCTTCCTGCGCTCGTCCTGTCAGGACCCGAAAGATCCGAAGCCGGCCGTCGCGCTGGTTGAACAGTCGAAGATCTATCCGCTGAACGGTAAAGAGACGTCTAAGCCGATGCAATTCCCGGACGCCTCCGGCGTCCCGGCAATCATGGGTCCGGTTACCGATGGCAGAGGCTTCGACCAGGTTAAGCAGCTTGTGGACGGTGCGGGCGCTAATCTCGGCGAATCGGATTTGCTCGGCGCGCTGGCAGCCATCGGCATTGTCAAGGGCCAGCCGTTCGATCCCGATGCGCATTCCAGGGAGATCCTCGACCGTGCCGCGAGGACAGCCTACAACATTAGGCGCGTCATCGGCTTTCAAGACGTTTTCGGTCACCGTTCTATTGTTATCTATCCCGACCGCCAAAGGCTGACTTCCCTGGCCGAAGGGACGCCTGCAAATCCGTCAGGGGCCATGGACTTGGAATGGAGGAAAAGGGCGTACCTGGACCAAGATGCCAAGATCTGGTTCTTCACCGACGACTACTCGACCGGACCGGGAATGATCTCCCGAGTCCTCGGCAAAGGCGCCAAGTACTTGGTCATCTTCACCGAGAGCGAGGGCAAGCCCTTGTCGGGTGGCAGCGACTATCGCCTGAGCCTGCCGACCAACATCGCCGGCGCCAAGTTCTGGTCGGTAACGCTTTACGAGGCGGAGACCGCCTCCGGCCTCGCGAATGGGCAAACATTCCCCTCGCTCGGTTCACGTGACAAGCCGGTGCCGAACGCCGATGGCAGTACCTACGTCTACCTCGGCCCCAGGGCGCCGAAAGGCGAACAAGCCAACTGGCTCGGCACCCTTCCCGGCCAAGCATATTTCGCCATCCTGAGGAACTATGGACCCACTGGAGCCGCCATCGACGGAAGTCGGAAACCCGGCGACAAACAGAAAGTAAAGTGAGCAAGTCAATCGTACGCGATATGGAGATGGTAATTAAGACCGCACGCACACGAACCTCGGGCATACGGAGATTCCCTCGTATCCCGGCACTGTTAGAACCCGCCATCGGGCTGGGCGGCGTGATTCCGCTCCGGGCGCAAGAGCAGGAGCCAGGACACGAAGTGCCGAAGGCGGAAGTCATCGCGGCCGATTCGTGCCTCCGCGCGTCAGACACCAACTTCAACGGATGGACGGCGTTGCTGGTCGGAAATCTGAATCGCTGGCTGGGAATCGCCGCTGACTTCGATGGTCATTCCGCAGGCGAGGAGAACGAATACAGCATCACTTTCAGCCGGGAATTTGCTGTGCGGAAGAACCAGAGATGGGCGCCGTTGCCGCGAGCGTAAGAAGTGCGTCACATACACCTCCGAGCCGCGGGGCCACTGGGCTCAAAGCCTGGTGTCGCTTACTTTTCACCACCCCGGCCTGCGGCCCGGGGCAGGCTCAGAGGAAGGTCAAAACCTCCCAGACAGACACAGGGAAGATGACGAAAGCGAAGAGTGGCGTGCGGGGCGCCCGCCGCGCATCCCGGCCATCCGGATTCAGTAGTCACCGATTGGTCGATTGATCCCGACGACTGGGGGTATTTCCTCTGCAAAATCTGGGATGACTGGTACCGCCGCGACATCGGCAAAGTCTTCATCAATCATTTTGAAACCGCAGTGGCACAGTGGATGGGCAAGGACTCGCAGTTGTGCATCTATCACGAGTTCTGCGGCAAGGGCGTGGCCATGGAGCACAATGGCAGCCTCTACTCCTGCGATCACTATGTCTATCCTGAATACAAACTCGGCAACGTGCTGGAGACATCCAGTTCGCGCATGGTGTTCTCCGAGCGGCAACGCAAGTTTGGATTCGACAAGTTCAATTCGCTGCCCGCCCAGTGCCGGAGCTGCGATTATCTTTTCGCCTGCAACGGCGAATGCCCCAAGAACCGCCTGATCCGGACGCGGGACGGTGAGTCCGGACTTAACTACCTATGTAGTGGACTGCAGAAATACTGGCGACACATTGACAACGATGCGAAGGACATCTGCCGAAAACTGGTTCAAGCGGGGTCAGTTCCCCGCTCGGATTCGATCTTTTGTGTCACTCCGGAGAATTCAGCGAACAAGACGTAAGGAAGGATGCGGTAGAGCGAGGAATACTCGCTGATCGTAAAGGCGACAGCCATCAAGACGCTGGTGATGGACCCTGACGCGCGCTCGGGGACGGCGTTGGCTGCCGCAACCACGGACAAGAACTCCGTGCTCCGGGCGGCAGCGTTCGACGCCCTGGCACGGCGGGGTGACTCGGCGCTCCTGGCCGATGCGGCAGAGGGATTGACGGATGAAACTGAAGAAGTAAAACTCGCGGCCGCGGCGGCGGTACATTTATCTTCGCTGCCGAAGCAAAAGGCGGGTAAATGAGGTATTCTGTCCTCCCCACGGGCTTGACCATTATCAAGGGCGTGCGGCCAGACTAGACGCCACGATTTTCTCCTCGCCGTGAAACGCATTTTTTTCCTTCGCTCAACGACTTGACCCCGCCTACATTGAAGTTTCGGATGTCGCGCTATTACGGCTGCCCTACTCCACGAGGCTCAGACCGATTCCGCACGAACTGTCAGTTTTAACAGTATCCATGGGGCCATACGCCTGATAGCCTTTGACGTGAAGCAATTGCGCCTGGCCAGAGAGAATCGCTTGCGGATCCCGCAGTATGGGCCTCGATTGCACAGTTATTCCGGTGGTTAAGACCAATCAGAATCCAGGCGAAAGCGCTGAAACCAAATATAGGAGAAAGAACCATGTATTGCAGGAAGAGTGCTCCGAGGGTGTCGGGAGCGGTGCTGATTATTTGTGTCTTCTTAGCGGGAGCGGCGTCCGCTGCCGAAAGTATTAAGGGTCAAGTCATCGGTGGGGGCGCCCCCATTGCAAGATCAACCGTAACCTTGTGGGAAGCGAGTGCCGGCTCGCCCAAGCAGCTCGCACAGACCAAAACCAGGGACGATGGCCAGTTTGAAGTTCACGACAAGGGCGCGCGCGGCGATTCCATCTTATATTTAGTGGCCGCGGGTGGCGTACCCAAGGCCAGCAAAGCGGGCGGTGACAACCCTGCTGTCGTGCTATTGGCGGTTTTGGGCAGCCATCCTCCCGCCAGCGTGACGATCAACGAACTCACTACCGTAGCATCAGTCTTTACCAACGCAAGGTTCATCAACGGAGGCGGCATTTCCGGGAATCTGCTCGGCCTTAAGATCGCCGCCGGCAACGTTCCGAACCTGGTCGATCTGACGACCGGTGGATGGGGGAAGGTGCTCCTGGATCCGCTCAACAGCTCGATGACCACTACGATGGCCAACCTTGACACGCTGAGCTCACTCATTACGGCATCGTTCACGGTGGCCAACGACGATTGGCGAGCACGCTTTTACAAGGCCGCGACCCAGACAGGCGGCGCAACACCACAGAACACGCTTGACGCGATGGCGGGTATTGCCCGCGAACCATGGGCCGCGCCAAAGGATCTCTACGCTTTGTTCGACGAAGCGTATCCCCTGCCCGCGCCCGATGGGCGGCGCAGTGCGCCCTTCATACCCTATCTCGTCTATGCGCCTGCCGACTTCGCACTCTCGCTATGCTTCTCGGGCGGTGGCGATTACGCCAATGGCGGCGTGGGTAAGTTTAGCCCCAATGGAATCGCACTTTCGCCGCCGATCTTCGGCTTCACTGGCATGGGCATTGATGGCATCGGATGGGGCACCGCCGTGACAAAAGACCGGGTATGGGCTTCTAGTTTCAATGGGAAGATCCTGGTGATGGACTTCAATGGCAAGCCAGTAGCCAGCGAAAGCGATTTCCCGTTCAAGGAAAAATTCCTCGGCCTGATGGGTATCGGCGTTTCTCCGAGTGGTGACGTCTGGATCGCCGATGGTTCGGGCAATCAACTTCTGTATTTCCCCGGCGGACGAATCAAAGACGGCAAGATCGTGAAGCCCGCAGGGCTGAAGTCTCCATTCGACATCGTCATCGACTCCCAGAATCGCGTTTGGGTGGCCAATTCCTCGGGCGACACAGTGGTTCGGTTCCCGATGAATGATCCTACCAAGGCGGAGAGCTTTCGGGCTGGAATTGGCGTTCGCGCCCTCGCCTTGGACTCGAAGGAAAATGTCTGGGTGGCGAGCAATATGGACCTGAAAACTCCACAACCAAAACTTCCTGATGGAATATCCATCATGGAGCAGTTCAAGCTCATTACCGATGCCATGTTCAAGTACGTCATGGGACCACCCAAGAGGCCCACCGGTGCAATTAACATGATCCGCCCAGATGGCACTCAACCCGCGCCCATGGGCTTCACGGGCGACTGGATCAACATCCCGTGGGGCTTGAATATCGACGGCAATGACGATGTCTGGGTTGGCAACATGTGGGCCCGTTCCGTAACGCTGCTGGCCGGGGAAAACACGAAGGGCCACTCGGCCGGCACGAAGGCCGGCGACCTCGTACACATGTTTCAAGGCGGCAGTATCCAGATGATCACGGATGTGTCGATTGATCCGGCGGGCAACGTCTGGGCCGCGAATAATTGGAACAGTCTTGAGGCGGCCGCAAGTCCAAATCCGGCCCTTCCTACTTCTACTTGGGGCGGAGGATCCGGTTTCACCGTGATCTACGGAGTGGCTGCGCCAGTGAAGCCGCCACGCATGGGCAAGGTGCAGACGTATTAAGAATGTGCTTGGCCACCTCGACTAGCTTGCCCCAACTCGTATCTTAGTTCGTGCGCCGATACGGACGTCCGCATGGGTCGAAGCCGTAGCAGAAAACTCGATCACACTGAAAGGAAATCATATGGAACCTAATAAGCAAAATTTCAAGTGCATTGCGTGGACCATCGCCGTCGTACTCGCATTGTCCACCGTGGCGGTTCGCGCGCAGCAAGTCCCTATTCCGCGGACGGCTGCCGACGTTTCCGGTCCAGCGGGTGGCCCCATGACGAAAGCCTATGTACAAGCCGTGGGGCGGACGGCTTACCTTTGGGGATGGCCGCTCGTTTATGTGTTTAACCAGCGAACCACCCTCACCAAGGCGCCCGTTGCCGCGCTACTTGCTGGTGCCATCCCCATTGGCCCGATGAACCAGGTAACAATGCTGACTGACTACATCGAACCGGCCGAGCGATTCATCGCTTGCCCGAATCAGGATGTGGTCTACGGGTTGGGTTATCTGGCTCTCGAACAGGAGCCTGTAGTAATTCAAGTACCCGACTTTGGAGACCGCTTTTGGACTCTTCCGGTTTACGACGCACGCACCGATCAGGTCAGCGAACTCGGCATGCAATATGGATCCAAACCCGGTTTCTACATGATCGTCGGGCCTAACTGGAAAGGGGCCATTCCGCCCGGCATTGCTGGCGTGGTGCGCTCTTCCACGGACTTTGCGGTTACGATGCCGCGTATCTTCTTGAATGACACAGCGGAGGATCGTGCGGCAATTCAGCCCGCGCTCAGCCAGATTCAGTTTTACCCGCTGAGCCAATTCGACGGAAAGATGAAGACGAAAGACTGGAGCAAGATGCCCTCGGTTCCAGCGCCGCCAGGCGGGCCGAAGCCCTGGGTCGATCCGGCGACGTTCTTCGAGGAATTGCCTGTCGTGATGAAGCAGGTGCCTCCGATGCCCGGGGAAGAGGCGCTTTACAAGTGGATCGGCAGCGTACTCGACGCCGCTGCGAAGGACCCGGAGATAGCGAAGACGTTGCAGGAAACGGCGATTGCAACCGAGTCCGAGCTGATCGCTCCACTTTTCCAATGGCGCTATAATGGCCAGCCCGCGGGTAACGGCTGGACCACGCCGGCAAACAACGGTGCGTTTGGCACGGACTACTATCACCGCACCGGCGCGGTCCTTGCAGATCCGTACGACAACAAGCGCAATGAGACCATGTATTTCTACACTGATAACGACACGAAATTGGAGCAGCTTGACGGCAGTTCGTCCTATACCGTTATCTTCGCAAAAGGACAGCTTCCGCCGGTCAAAGGTTTCTGGTCGCTGACGGTTTATGACCCGGAGCACTACTTCGCGCCCAACTCGCTGAAGCGCTTCGCACTTGGCACGAGAAACAAGTCGCTGAAGTACAGCCCCGACGGTTCGTTGACCATATACCTCGGGAACAAGTCACCGGGAAAAGACAAGGAATCCAATTGGCTTCCGGTTCCGGTCGGTAAATTCTCGGTTTGGCTTCGCGCCTACTGGCCGGACAACGCCATTCTTGACGGCAGTTGGAAGCCGCCGGCAATACAAATAGCGCCGTAGCAGCGGCAATCGAACCCAACTCAAACGACTAAAAATGAGGCGTTATCAAATGCGAACTACTCGATATCTATTATTTGTTCTTCTACTACTCACTCTGCCGACGTTTGCGCAGGACAAGCCTGTCGATGCGACCGGAACTACGGTTGCGACCGATCAAACGCCTGCGGCGGCAGCCAACGCCGACGAACTCCGAAAAGCGGCTCAAAACCCTGTGGCCAGCCTCATCAGCGTTCCGATTCAGAACAACAACAACGCGGGGATTGATCCCGGAGGCCGAACGCAGGATGTGTTGAACATCCAACCGGTGATTCCAATGAAGCTCAACGAAAATTGGAACGTAATTATCCGCTGGATTACTCCCATCGTCTATCAGCCGTTGCCTGCGCCGTCGCCCGAACCGCAAATTGGCGTTGCCGGGCTTGGCGACATGCAGCCGACTTTTTTACTCTCGCCGGGGAAACCACACAAGCTGATTTGGGGTGTTGGCCCGATTTTCCAGTTGCCGACTGCGACCAGCCAGTACCTTGGACAGGGGAAGGTGGGCGTTGGACCCAACGTAGTTGCTCTGGCCATGCCGGGCCACTTTGTGATGGGCGTGCTCGCGAACAACATCTGGTCGGTCGCCGGCGATGGCAGCCGGCGGGACGTCAATCAGATGCTGGTACAGTACTTCGTCAACTACAACATGAAAAAGGGCTGGTACCTGACCACGCAACCGATCATCACGGCCAACTGGAACTCGCCTGCGCCCAGCGGAAGCGTGTGGACATTGCCATTCGGCGGCGGCGTGGGCAGGATCATGAAACTTGGATTCCAGCCGGTGAATATCAACGTTCAGTTCTATGGCAATGCCATCCATGTGCCGGAAGCTTCGCCCTGGTCGGTACGGGCCACGTTTGCATTGCTGTTTCCCAAGTTGACCAAGCAGCAGGAGAAGATGATGATGGAGCAACGGCTGAAGCAGATGGAGCAGGAAACGCAGCAACCGCAAAAGCAGTGAAGGCTCTACAATGTGAAGTTGTCATCCTGATCGGTCGCTCCGGATGACAAACACAGGGGGCCGTATGTCAGAAGCGACAGCCAACGTGGAATTTGCGCATAAGATCCACGAGCAGGGCCATCATGAATCGTCCTCCGGTGGCCACCGGAACCGGAAGATCGAGATCCTTGAAGCGGTGGTGCTCGCGGTGGTCGCGGTCGCTACCGCCTGGAGCGGCTATCAGGCGGCGAAATGGGATGCTCTTTCGGCCAAGCAATATAACGTCGCCTCCCGCACGATGGTGGTGTCACAGGAGCAGGACACGCTGGCCGGCCAGGACCGCCTTTACGACATTGTCACTTTCAATGCCTGGGTTTTTGCCAAACTGGCCGGCCGAGACAAGCTGACGGACTTCTACCAGCGCCGCTTTCGCCCGGAATACGCCAGCGCATTCGACGCATGGTGGAAGCTCGACCCGGTCAACAATCCCGCCGCCCCTCCTGGTCCGATCTTCATGCCGGAGTACGCAAACGCCCACAGCCAGGAGTCCGCCAAGCTCGCGGCGGAGGCAAAGACCTACTTTGAAGAGGGCGTATCCATGCGGGAGAACGGCGACCGGTACGTGAAAGTTACGGTCTTTCTGGCGACGGTTCTGCTCCTCACCGCGCTCGGTCAGCGCTTCGAGATTTTTGGACCGCGCGTCGCGGTGGTGTTGATCGCGCTGCTTCTGCTGGTCATCAGCACTTACTGGGTGCTGACCTTGCCGCGAGCGTAAGCTTTCCCCGGCTTGAGAGCCGGAGCTCAAGAGCGTGCGTGACGTCCAGATTTGTACCCTCCCATTGCCATGCTTCTGCCACGCCAAATCTCGCGCGGCAAAACCACTCGCGGGGATTTGGCGGGCTTCAGAAGGACAAGTGTCGGGATCTCACGCAGACTCTAAAATACGTCACGTCGCGACGGTTGGGAGTCTTCAAGTTCTGTTCGTGCCGAGAGGATCACAGCAGTTCAGGACTTCCCTACTTACTCCGATTCGTGGTTTGTTTTTCCCCGCTGCGAGTCAACGATCTGCAATGCCACCAGGCGCGCGATGGTGACTGCGAGGAATAGCTGACCTGTCAGAACTTCCAAAATGGAAAGCGAGCGGGCGATCTGGCCCACAGGCACAGTGTCTCCATAGCCCACGCTGGTAAGCGTAACGAAGCTGTAGAATATCCATTCTCCGCTCGAATTGAGCCCGCCAAAATTTGCCCGGAAGGAGCCCGGAACCAGGTGATCCACGATATGGTATGCGCTCGCCCACGCCATTCCAAAGCATAGATAAATTGCAATGGCGCCCTGAATACGCATGGCGGTGACCGGGCCAGAACGAAATACCTGCCGCAGCAGAATCACCGTGATGGTGACCACGGAAGCCAGCGTGCAGGCATCGCTCCATATTCCCAGTCGGGGTGTCGGCCTCCACCAGGAGATCCACCTCACCGCCAGGGCGACTGAGCCGACGCAGCAAGACAGACTAAAAAGCCGAGGTTGTCCCCAAGCAATCGCGATGCCAAAAAACAACAGCACGGAGAACGCGGAAATGCCATAAAGCGACGTGTGCTCGCTTCCGAGCCCCAGGGCGGGAAACACGAATGCCACCGCCACCAGCAGTACCAGGAAAACGGCCAGGTTCGCTTCCGATTGCCAGGTTCTGGCAATCGCATCATGGGCTTTTCCCCGCGTTGCATTATCAGCCGATTTCATGAGCTTTCCTTTGTAGTAGACCACATCCCGGCCCTTCTTCAGACTGTCAGTCTTGACAGTATGCACGGAGCGAGAAATTGCGTATCATCGGTACGTTATCCGCATATCGTGCTAATCGAGCGAACCGGCTCGCACAAATTCAACCGCGGTATTTAACGAAAGGACAATCTCATGAAGCAAAACTCCAAAAGGATCGTAGCCCTCACCGCATTGCTATGCGCCCTGTGTATCGGGATGGCGTATGGCGCATCGAATGGCAACAAAGTGAAAGTCAGCGGTTTGATCATCCAGCGCACCGGCGACGGTTTTGTCGTGAAGACGCCGTCTTCGGGCAACGTCAACGTGGAACTGACTGATGACACCAAGGTGGTACAGCCGAAAGGCGTTCTGAAACTCAGGAAGACCGATATCGGCGTCACCGCTCTCATACCCGGTCTGCGGGTTGACGTCGAAGGAACGGGCGATATCATGACCAAAGTGGTCGCCACCGTGGTCAAATTCTCCAAGGCCGACCTGCAAAACGCCGAGGCCATCCAGGCCG
>JBEKOS010000296.1:0-6013 GCA_049521535.1 Terriglobales bacterium
AGACAAGTCACCCTTGGGGAAGATCAAATGATGTATCGAAAACGCGGTTTCATCCTGGCGTTCGTGACTCTTGGCATTGGTCTTGCCGGCTGTGGCAGCGGTGCCAGTGGCAGCCTGACCAGTGCTCAGGCGTCGGCATTTGCCATGCAAGTGTCGCAGGTCGCCGCTCAGGGCATGGTGGATTCGACCGCCGGAAGTGAAAGTTCCATTTCATGCACGCAGAGTGCGTGCACGGCCGACATCCCGGTTTCGTATATGTCCGAATGTCCGAGTGGCGGCGCCATGCTGTTGAGCGGAGGTGTTCGGGGGCCGATGCCAGGTAGTTCCGGCTCAGGGATGATAGGGATCCTGATTCCGCAAACCATCACTGATTGGAGCTGTGTTTCAGGATTGGTCATCAACGGCGATCCAAACCTTTCCGTGAGCGGCCAGTTAGCCTTCGTGTTGCTTAGTCCCGCAACCGTGCAGTCCATGACAATCACAGGCGATTTCGATTGGGGAGCGGGTTCGTCCGAAAAGTGCAGCGTGAATCTGGCTGTGGGCTACAATTTCTCGGGCACGGGAACAACGAGCGGCACAGTCTGCAACCAGTCGGTGAACGCGAGTTTTACTTTCCAGCAGCCTTAACTTCCATCTGCCGGTGGTTCCGATAAAACCAAGTGCTTAGTCTATGCGCACACGGCAGCGCCAATTACAATCCATCTCGTGGTTCCTGCTGAGAATCCTGCCCCCAATGCCGTTGTCGTTGGCAGCGGACCGAATGGATTAGCTGCTGCCACGGCCCTGGCCCAGGCCGGTATCGCCCTAATGGTCTTAGAGGCCGAATCCACCATTGGTGGTGGCGCGCGCTCGGCTGAGCTAACCTTGCCGGGTTTCACCCACGACATCTGTTCGGCGGTTCATCCCTTTGCGATCGCGTCCCCATTTTTTCGGACGCTCCCATTGCGAGAGTATGGCTTGGAGTGGGTCCATCCGCTCTCACCACTGGCCCATCCACTCGATGACGGTTCGGTCGTTATGCTGGAGCGGTCGATGGAGACTACGGCTTCCGGTTTGGGAGAGGATGCGCTGGCTTATAAGCGTCTCCTTGGTCCTCTGCTGGAAGACTGGGATGGTCTGGTGGGCGATGTATTTGCGCCGCCGCACTGGCCCAGACATCCACTCCGGCTGGCCGGTTTCGGCATGAAGGCAATTCGCTCGGCCTACGGCTTTGCCAGCAGCTATTTTCGTGGTGATCGAGCCCGTGCGCTCTTTGCCGGCCTGGCAGCGCATTCGATATTGCCGCTTGAGAATGCGGGCACGGCCGCCTTTGGATTGATTTTGGCAGGTGCAGCACACGGAGCGGGATGGCCATTTCCGCGCGGTGGGGCACAACGAATCACGGACGCCTTGGCGTCGTACCTGCGGTCCCTGGGTGGCTCCGTCGTGACTGGAACCAAGGTGGGGTCGCTCAATGAGCTGCCGCCCGCCAGCGCGGTGATATGCGACATCACGCCCCGCCAGTTGCTCCGCATTGCCGGGGAGCGACTTCCCGAGCAATTTCGCCGCAAATTGGGCAGCTTTCGGTACGGCCCCGGTGTGTTCAAGGTGGATTGGGCGCTGGATGGTCCCATTCCGTGGACCGCAGCCGAGTGCAGCCGAGCCGGTACCGTCCACCTCGGGGGCACAATGAGCGAAATCGCAGCTTGCGAGCGGGCGGTTTCGGTCGGCAAAACGCCGAATCGTCCTTTTGTGCTGCTGTCACAACCCAGTCTTTTCGACCCGACGCGTGCTCCCGCAGGTGCCCACACGGCATGGGCTTACTGCCACGTTCCCAATGGTTCCAGTGCAGACATGCTGGAACCATTGGAAGCTCAAGTAGAGCGCTTTGCCCCCGGATTCCGGCGGCGAGTGATCGGTCGCTCAGTTATGTCCCCGGCCAAGCTTGAGCAGCAAAACGCAAACCTGGTCGGTGGCGATATCACGGGAGGAGCTGCGGATCTGCGACAGCTGTTCTTCCGTCCGACGGCGCAGCTTTATTCAACGCCCGTCCCCGGTTTATTTTTGTGTTCAGCGTCGACTCCGCCCGGCGGCGGAGTGCACGGCATGTGCGGATTCTACGCCGCACAGCGGGCGCTGAAGTACTTGCGGAAACAGCAACAAGCAGCAAGTAGCAAGCCTTGAGCCGGAACAAGCCGGCACGCATCTTCGCTGCGTCTTGCTGGTTGCTTGCGGCTGGTTGCGTGCTGCTTAATTAGAATCAACCCGTGCTGGCAAACTCTCTTGAATTCCGCCCGGAACATGATGCCGCGATCTTCGCGTCAGTGCCCGCTGCGCCGGCGATTTTTTCCCTACAGGGAGATGCGGGCACCGAGCCGTATGTAAGCAAGACGGCGAACTTGCGCCGCCGGCTGTTGCGCCAGTTGTCGCCTCCATCGCAGAGCAGCAGGCGCCTGAACCTCCGCGACCGCGTTCGCACCATTCAGTACGCCGCCACTGGCAGCGATTTTGAATCCGGCCTGCTCCTCTACCGCATGCTCCGGCAGCTTTTTCCTTCCACATATGTGAAGCGGCTCCGCCTGCGCCCGGCGGCGCTCGTGCGGCTGATTCGCGAGAACGAATTTCCGCGCGCCTCTGTTACAACCCGCATCGCCACCCTCAGGGGCCAGTCACTTTACTACGGGCCATTTCCGTCGCGGGCCGCTGCCGAGAAGTTTGCCAGTGACTCACTGGATTTTTTCAAGATGCGCCGCTGTACGGATGACCTGCACCCTGATCCCGCATTTCCCGGGTGCATTTACTCGGAAATGAAGATGTGCCTGGCGCCCTGCTTCCTCGGCTGTACCGACGCGGACTACCGCGAAGAGGTTGGACGGGTGCAGGAATTCCTGGATACGCGGGGATATTCCTTGGTGCGCCACATAACGAGCTTGCGGGAACAGGCTTCGGCCGCACTGGAGTTTGAGAAGGCAGCCGCTACCCATCTGCGCCTGGAGAAGCTCGCGGCAGTGCTGGCGCAATTGCCGGAGATCGTTCGCCGTATCGATCAACTCTCCGGGCTCATCATTCAACCCTCGGCGGTCCCGGATTCAGTAGCACTTTTTCGTATCGAACAGGGGCGCTTGAACGGTCCTGTTGCTTTTGACCTACAGCACCAAACTCCTGGGCAGTCCGGCAAGCTGCAGTCCATGGAGTCCAGGCTCACCAGTGCATTGGCTACGCTGCCTGCCCTTGCATCGTGCACCGCTCAGGAGACGATGGAACAGCTTGCCTACCTCAAGCGCTGGTATTACCGTACCAGCAGAGTTGGAGAAGTGTTTTTCACCGACGAAGAAGGCGACCTACCGTTGCGAAGGATCGTGCGCGGCATTTCCCGGGTCTTCAAGGGCGAACGGGCCGGGCCGGAACTGCGCGATGTCGCCCACGATTATTGGATCAATCGCGGCAAGGCGGCAGAGTTGAATCCGGATGATTACAACGTGTGAATCCGGACAACCGCGGATTTAGACGGACAAAAACGGATCTCCGCAGATTTAGACAAACGAGCAGCAGATCTCGGTTCGCGATCGGTGCAAATCCATCTCAATCTGCTTACATCCGCGGTTAAGATTCTCTCCGCTTCCGAAAGACCACCCTGACACCCTCACGCCAGTGTTCATCAATTCCTACTAGTGTGCAGTCGATATCCGGCGAAAGATAGCGCAGTAGTGTGTCCGTGGCGGGATGAACGTGCAACGCGGGCGCAACCAGGAGCAGCATCGGTGCTTCAGCGGCGAGCAGATGGCCGCTGAAATAACCAAACCTCTGGAATTCGCCACGTGCCCGGTGCCATTCGACCCGTGCCCAGTAGTCAATTCCCTGAAGCGGCAGGTGAATGTCTTCGTCTGCCTTAAGCTCTAGTACGGCGAGCCGGCCCGCGCGCGTAATGGCCAATACATCAATCATGGAGCGGTCGCCGGCGGCAAACGCCGGCACCTGGGAATACACGCACTCCACATTGAGCCGCTCGTCAATGGCTGCCACGTTGCGTACCAGCTCCGACTCCAGCCACCGCTCCGGCGTCATGCGCCACAACGCGTGGTTCCGTGCACCACTTGCACGGCGAATTGCCGAAGCCTGGCCCGCCAGGTTTTTGAACAATGCCTCGGTTTCTGGGTTCAGGACGGTTTCGCTCTTGCCGGCACCAAATACAATTTGCTCCTTCGGACGGAACGAGCCCGCTTCAGGTTCAAGCCGCGCCCGGGCGATTTCCAGTCCGCGCAGGCGGAAGGAGACCTCTGCCGACGAAAGAACCACAATGTCCGCATCTGGAAGCATCGCCAGAACCTGCTGGATGGAACCGGCAAACCGTTCGCGGGCGGCAGTTTGATCAGGGCATTGGATCAGCCGCGTGGCTATGTTGCCGCGATCGGCAGTGTCCAATTCAATCAGGTCTCCCTCTTTTTCGTCGAATTCGTATAGTTGCCAGCTTGCGGCCTGGGGATTCAAATGCGCCAACCGCTCGCGCGCTACCGCACCCGTACCTGGAGGTACAAACAGCTTCAGGCCTCCTACGTGGCACTGCCGGCCGCGGCTTCGAATTCCGCGTTCGCGGCAATAGTGAAACCAGAGCAGGCCGAAGGTAACGGCGCCGTCAATGGCGGATTGCTGCTCCTGCGCATTGACGCCAAAGATCGCGAAGCCGCTGGCGCCCTGCTGCAACAATCCGCGGGTGTACACCGGGCTGAAGCTGTGCTCCAGATCCATGCTGGTGCTGAGCTGCGTAATCGTAAGGCCAAAGAATTTACGCTCCAGCATCGTTCGAAGCAGTTGTTGATAAGCGACCCGCGCGGCGCGGCGCTGCGTGGGGCTGCGGAGGTCACGGTCACGGCATATTTCTAATAAAGAGGGCTTGGCTTGGCCGAAGCGCAGCACGGAGAGACGCAGGATCCCGTTTTTCACTTCTGCGCCGACCACGCGCCTTACGGAATTCCGCTCTGCCGACCACAAGTGCAGCACACACTTTCCATAATCGGTCGAGAGGGAATACCGGGCGGTTTCGAAGTCGAAGACCAGAGCGCCATTTTCCAGAATCACCGCGGACGAGGTGTCAGCGAGAAAGTCCTGAATGGCATGCGCCAATTGTTCGGGAGAGCTCACGGGCGATCAGGCGCGGCGCAATGCGAACCATCCGCCAATGATCAGCGCTGCCAGGCCTATGGCCATGACGTAATTCGAATCGTGATTCCACAGAAAGCTAAAAGTATCCTTCACTTCCTGGAAAAACCATTGAAGATCCTGGGACATAATTCACCTGAGTCCAATCTGTGTGGAGACAATTATAACCAGAAATTACCGGAGCGAGCCAGCAAGTGATACTGGCTACTGCTTGAACAGGCTGTCGAAAGCGCGGCGGGCGTCGGCCACGCGCGAAGGATTAGCCGCAGAACTGGACGTAGTCTCACGTTCGAGCCGGGCGCTAAGGGAAAAGAAGGTGCACTGGTTGCGGGCCACTTTGCTTAAAATACGGTCGGGAACTGGCTGGCGGCATTCAAAGCGGCTGCCGGGATCGAAATACGTGCACTGCTTGCACGCATGCAGCGCCACGCCGCATTGTGGACAATTGCCGGTGGGATCAATGTTGGCATTCAGCACCACGCCGCACTGGCCGCAGCGCGACACCGTCCGCGTGGGCGCCATTTGAATGGTACGCGGGCCGTAGGTCATGTCTTTGTCCTTCGGCTTAGGTTTGGCGGTGCTTTCGCTCCTGGCTTCAGTGCGGTCCATATAGCCATGCTGACGGTACTTTCGGTCGGACACAGATTGCCTCCTGCGGTTGTGCCAGTTGGCGTTTGCAGTTTGGACCGGAATCCAACATCCAATCGCCAATCTGGGGAGAGTAATGAACGAACCCCTCGTTCGGTGCGGGTGGGAAAAGAAAAGTGTACGCCTAATTGGAGTTTTTGCAAATGGCGGGCAATATCAACGAATACAATTGCTTCATGGGTGCGTGTCCCCAGTGCGGAGAAGCCCTCGGCGCGGACCAGACCGAATG
>JBEKOS010000297.1:0-6007 GCA_049521535.1 Terriglobales bacterium
ATTTATTTGAGTCATGCACGGCAATCGGACTCATTCGACTCTGCGTCCTCTGTGGTGAAGTGCACTACACGCCGGTCAGGCAAAAGCCGGCGGTAAGCAGAGCCCCGAAGACCAGTGCGTGCGCCAGTTCGGAGAGGCCGAGTCGGCGGATATCCAGGGGAACCGGAGGGCGCAGGAACCATGCGACTCCCCGAACGAAGATCGGAATGAACGCACCAACCGCCAGTGCGGAGACCAGGCCCTGGCGCCAATACCAGGCAAGCGCGAGCATCATTACCAGTTGGAAGGCGAGAAACACGCGGCCGCGCGCCAGTTTGGTCGTCCGGCCCAGCAGGCGGGCGCTGTGGATGCGCACCTGTACAAAATGGATCTGGTTGCCGGCAAAGACCCAGTTCATGAGCCATAGCGAAAACGCCAGGCGGCTGAACTGGCCCGTCATTACGTAGAATGCTCCTGCCGCCGTCGACGTCAGCCCTATCGCTCCCACCAATTGAGCGGCCATGCGCGCGCTGCGCCCCAGCTTGCGGAGCATGCCTTGCACCATGTATAGGTATCCCGCCATCGCCGCCAGGGCCAGCAGTGCAAGATTCCGTCCGCCCCAGAACAGGCCGGTAGCGGCAAGCAGCGCGATGGCCGAGAAGGCGACAACAGCTCGCGCCGCGCTCCATCGTTCGGAAGCGGTTTGTGCGCGCATTGAAGTATTGCCGAGCAGGCTCTCCAGCGGCGTGCGCAGGCAGAATACGGACAGCACCGCCACGACGAAAAACAACAGCGCCAGCGGGCGTCCGCCATGGGCCATGCCGGCGGCCGCGCCGGTCAAGAGTGACACGCCCAGAATGCCCCAGGCACCGTGTTCGCGGGGCCATATCAGCAGACGCATTCGGGTGCGGCCAGGTTGATCAACTTCATTGGAGATGCTCGCCACGACTCTAGGGTATGCGGCGACTCAAGGCAAGACGATGAGATCGCTCACAGGCGATTGTGATTGAAATCACAGAAAACTAAACAGGGAACTCAAGCCTGTCAATTCCGGCTAGCGGTGCGGCAATGCGGAATCCCGCAGGCTAGCGAACCGTGCCCGGTGCTGTTCTGTTCCGGTAGAGGTCGATCTGCCCCTTGACGACGTCGAGGCTCCCGCTTCCCCAGAGGTTGGCAGGCTCGATGTCGTCATTGGTGTCGGCGCCCCAGCCTTCGTCGGGCGGCACGAACTCGTTGAATTGATGGATCAGCAGGAAGATGGGATTGAGCTGGCGGGCATAGGTCATGAATGAGGCAAACGTGTCGTAGTTATCATGCGGCCCAAACCGCAACGCGTCGTCGGCGCAGTAGGGCGGAGCATTGGTATTGGGACATCCCCATCCATTCTGTCCGGCGGTGGCGATGGAGGCCGTGAAGTTCTCCGCCCGGGAAACCGCTGCATTTCCGGCCACTGCGTATGTGGGGAAATAGGGGCAGTCCGGCAGGGCACAGGAGGGATTGAGGCGGTCTACCCAACTCCAAAACCCATACTCCGGATTGATCGGAATGGGACCGCGGGGCGTGCCCGTCACCGCCCAGAGACCGGGCTGGCTGTCGAGATATCCGGCCATCATCGGGAACGTATACTTGCCGGCAATGTCCGGACGCTTCTGCAGAAACTCCCGCAGTTGAAACCAGAGAGGATTGTCGGAAGTGTCAGGATCCTGCGCCGCTCCGAGGTAGATCACCATCAGTGGCTTGCCCTGATAGATTACGTTCCGATCAGGATACTGCTGCATCAGCGCACCAAAATAGTCGATTTCCTTTTCGAATGCGGTCTTGCCGTCGATGTCCAGGTACAGTACATTCTGGTCGATACCGCCGAGCAGGGGAATCAGCTTCAGTGGCGTATTGAGGGCGGTCCATGCCGGATAGAGATTTCCGGTATTACTGCGGATGTTTTGATAGTCGGAACGCAGGGTAGGGCAGCCATTGAAGTTCTGGAGATACTTCTCGACGAACCACTCGCTGTCGAAGATGCAGCTCACGTCGTTGGTCAGGTCGATCAGGGCCGCATCGATGCCCATATATTCCATCCAAGCGACATGCTGCCTGATGACGGCTGGATCGGCGCTGTCATAGCCGCCGCCAACAGGTTCCATGTCCGCGGACTGCAACAGCGGCATCGCCGAGCTGCCCTGGAAGGTTACGGCATTGGGGCCGAACCACGCTTCGTATTGCATTACGACGACATGGCTCTGACTGTTCACCTCGAGCGGACCGCTTGACCCTGGATTCGGCGCGGCCGCGGCGGCGGTCCCCGGCCTCAAAAATAGGATCGCGCACGGAACGGCCAGGCGATACGCAAAGGCGATATACCGCACCGACAGGTTTCGACTCTCCGTCATGGATGTGTTTCCCCGTCTACCCGCTATTGGCATGATAATTTGATGCGCCCCTTCGGCCAAGGGGCACTCTCGCACCGCTGCCGGATGCAGTTGCGGCTACTAAGGGCAATAAATGGCTATCCTTTACATGCTCTCGTCGCGAAGCGACGGCAGGGAGACGGAGACACGAGACTTAGAGCCGGGAAATATTCGATGGCGTGATTCTGAGCGGTTGGTTACACTGTTCTGTGAAAAAATGAAATCTATCGTCTTGCTCTCCGGCCCGATCGGGGCGGGAAAGACCACCGTCGCCCGTGGACTTGTGGCTGCATCGCCAGAGCCCCTCGCTTATATCGAGGGCGACAAGTTCTGGTTTTTTATTGCCAAGAGTGAGGCAAGCCAGAAGCGCATCCAGCAATTCAAGATGGTCATGACGGCCATGACCGCTGCCGCTGTACCGTATGCGCTCTACGGATATGAGGTGATCGTCGATTTCTCGATTCCTCCGTGGTTCCTCGATACCGCTCGCAAAGTGGTCAAGGCCAAGGACGTGCCGCTGGATTATGTCGTATTGCGGCCATCTGAATCCGTTTGTGCCGAACGCGCCGCGGGGCGCACCGAAGGCGTCATTGCCGACTACACCCCATACCGTGAGCTTTACGCATCTTTCGATGACGCCGAGAGATACACTATCAATGACGACGCAAGCGATGCGGTAACCGTCGCCGTCCGTATCCGGCAGGGCCTTAGCGCGGGACTGTTCCGAATCCAAAATTGATTAAGTCCGAAGTAGCCTATGGACGCACAACTGCTTCATCGCCTTCACTTCGCATTCACCGTCACCTATCACTACCTGTTTCCCCAGTTGACCATGGGACTGGCTCTGCTGATCGTAGCGCTCAAGACGGTGGCAATTCGCAACCAGGACGAGCGGTACAACGAAGCAGCCCGATTTTGGGCCAGAATCTTCGCTATTAATTTTCTGTTCGGCGTCGTCACCGGCATTCCCATGGAGTTTCAGTTCGGCACCAATTGGGCGCAGTTTGCGCGCACCACCGGGGGGGTGATTGGGCAGCCTCTCGCCATGGAGGGCGTCTATTCGTTCTTTCTGGAATCGGCATTTCTTGGGTTGTTTCTTTTCGGAGAGAAACGTCTCTCCCCGTTGATGCATTGGGCATCGGCATTCCTGGTCTTGGTAGGCTCCTGGATTTCCGGGTTCTTCATCATCGTGACCAACGCCTGGATGCAGCATCCTGTCGCATATCGCGTCCTGCCCAACGGAGTATACGAGGTCACCAGCTTTTGGGCGCTGCTTGCCAACCCGTGGGCATTGCTGCAATACGCGCACAACATGAGCGGTGCGGTCATCACTGGAGCGTTTGTCATGTGTTCCGTTGGAGCGTTCTATGTGCTGCAAGACAGATTCGCCGAACATGGACGGATCTTCCTGCGAGTTGGCGTGATTGCCGGCGTTATCGCGTGCGTGGCACAGATCTTTCCGACCGGCGATCTTTCCGGGCGCTACATGGCGAGGCACCAGCCGGCCGCAGTGGCTGCTATGGAGGGATTGTTCAGCACCCAGAAAGGCGCCGGCATCGTCCTAATCGGGCAGCCGAATGAAGAGCGCCAGTCCATTGACAATCCACTGGTAGTGAACGATGTCCTGAGCTTCTTGATTTACGGAACCAGGAAAGCGGAAGTACAGGGCCTCGATCAGATACCTCGGGACCAGTGGCCGGAGCCGCTGATACTGTTGTTTTACAGTTATCACATCATGGCCGGGCTCGGCACCTACTTCGCGGTTCTGATGGCCGTTGCCGCCATTCTTCTGTGGCGCGGAAACCTGTTTACTACTGGCTGGGCGCTGTGGCCCCTGCTTCTGAGCTTCCCGCTCCCCTATATCGCCAATACCGCCGGCTGGATGACCGCGGAAATCGGAAGGCAGCCATGGGTGGTGTACGGCCTGATCCGCACATCTGCGGGCTTCTCCAGGACGGTCTCCGCCGGCAACGGCCTCTTTACATTGCTCGGCTTTATGGGGATCTACACGGTTCTATCGGCTCTCTTTGTGGTGCTGGTTTACCGGCGCATGGAACTTGGTCCGGTGATTTCGCTTGCCGGGACATCGTTGCCCCGGGGCACGGATTCATCGGGAACCATAACCACCGCCTGACAAGGTCGCTAACGAGGAGCAAGGATGGGATTCATCTGGTTTTGGCTGGTCGCTTTGATGCTGGTGGCTTATGTCCTGCTGGACGGCTTCGACCTGGGCGTTGGTGTCCTGCACGTTTTCCTGGCGCGTGACGAATCGGAGCGGCAGCTCATGCTGCGCAGCATTGGACCAGTTTGGGATGGGAATGAAGTCTGGCTATTGGCGGCTGGAGGAACGCTCTACTTTGCCTTTCCTCTCCTGTATGCGTCTGCTTTCAGTGGTTTCTACCTGGCGCTCATGATTGTTTTGTGGCTACTCATCATGCGGGGCGCCAGCATAGAACTTCGCAATCAATTTGAGATGCCGGTGTGGCGGTCCTTTTTTGACAGTCTTTTCTTCATTTCCAGCGCACTTCTGGCCGTTTTCTTCGGCGCGGCACTGGCGAATGTCATCCGCGGGGTGCCGTTGCATACGGATGGTTTCTTTTTTCTTCCGCTCTGGACCAACTGGCGCATTGGGCCCCAGCCCGGAATTCTGGACTGGTACACCGTGGTCGGCGGACTGGTGGCGCTAACGGCCCTTGCCGTTCATGGAGCGTTGTACCTGGCGCTTAAGACGGAAGGGAGCTTGCAAGTGCGTTCGCGATGGGCAGCGCGGCGGCTTTGGCTTATGTTGATCATTCTTACTGGAATTAGTCTGCCCGCCTCGGTAGCTGCGCGCGTCGATCTGCTTGCTAACTACGAGGCCCACCCGGTCACCTGGGCCATCCCGGTGGCGGTAGTTCTGGCCTTGCTTGGGATTCTCCATTTCACCCGTGCAGGGGCTGACTGCACCGCATTTCTTTGTTCTTGTGTCTATCTGGCCACGATGCTGGTCGGAGCGGTGGTGGGCCTGTATCCGCGCCTTCTCCCGTCAACGCTTTACTCAGGAGACGATATCACCATCGCGAAGGCGCTTTCCGGGCCCCATACCCTTCACGTCGGCCTGGTATGGTGGGCCATCGGGATGCTGCTCGCTGCCACCTATTTTTTCGTCGTGTACCGCACCTTCAGGGGCAAGGTCACTCTTGAAGGCGACGGCTATGGTCATTGACAGAGATTAGTCGGGTGATCCTGGTCACTCGCTGGCGTGACTCCAGTCATGGTAGTCGAAGCAGGTTGCTGCAAGTCTACACGCGGAGGTCAATCATGACGCAGGAAGCCAGCGAAGTGCTGAAGATCTTGAAGTCTGAACTTGAGTTCCTGACCAAGGGCGGCTATGGACGGGTTCCGAGCATGTCCTGGGAGCCTAGGTACATATTCCTTGACTCTCCGACCTGCCTGAACTTCAATGCGTCGGTGCGTCGGCACCCCTGCAACCAGTGTAGCCTGCTGGATTTTGTTCCCGCCAATCGCCGTGCAGAGTCCATTCCTTGCTGGGCGATCAAGATTGGCCCGCTGGGTGAGACGGTGGGTGACTTTTATCGTTGCGGCACCCGTCCCGAACTTGAAGCGGCACTGAAGCATTGGCT
>JBEKOS010000298.1:0-6006 GCA_049521535.1 Terriglobales bacterium
CCGGCTTTTCCTGCGATGTCCTCAAACCTGATGTGAGCCGGAGATTGCGGTGTGTCCCGGGCGACGAACAAAAACGTAAGGGTGAAGATGAATTCAAGCATGTTGCGGATGAAATCCGGCCTTGTTCATTCCGTTCTGCGCTTCTTTGTTTTTCATGAACGTGTTCCAGATGAATCCGGTGCGCTGGTTTTCTGCCATCAGCATCGTAATCCCGAGGTCAATTCCGAGCACGTCCGGGTTATACCAGCCGGTCAGCGGGTTGAAGGCATCGACAAACCCGTACCGTCCCCAGGCCTTGGGATAGTGTTCTTTGATGGTGCGCAGAACCTCCATGCAGTCCGGATAGAGGAACGGCAGCGACCCGCCGGCCGCGCACGGAACCACGCTGCCATCCAGTTCGCCCAGTCGCGGCGGCCCTCCCCAGGCCGTGTAGCCTTTTGCCGAGTCTGACGAGGTGATGCCCCACAGATGCTCGCTATAGTCAGGAAACTCGTCATGCAACGAAAGGCAAAACTGTTTGTGAACGACCGTCGCCTTCACCGAATTCATAAAATAGTTGGCGTAGGCGTCGCGCTTTCCGCGAAAATCGAACCAGGCTTGCGAGTACTGGTGGGTGAACAGCGGATCATTCCCTGAGATGTATTCCAACCCCTGAAAGTTGATCGTCGGCCGCTTCCATGCCGTCCAGGTTTCCGCCGGAAGTGGATGCGTGGGCGAACCCAGCCCTAGCAGATAAATCATCATGAGTTCGCAATACTGGTTCCAACGAGCGTTGAGGAAGCCCGACTCAGGGTGCCAGCCCATGGAGAGCGTCTTTCCACCATTCAACATCCATGGCCAGTCGACACGCCCGTAAATTTTGGTCGCGAGATCCTGAATTTCAGGATCAGAAAAATGTTGCCGCGCGGTCAGTACGCCGCAGAGCAGCAGCGAAGTGTCGATCGAAGAGATCTCGCACTTCCACTGGCGCGCCCCAGTATTCATGTCGATAAAGTGGTAGTAGAAACCGTGCTCATGGGGAAGGTCGCGCCACAGAAAGCGGAGAGTTCCGCGGACACGCTCGACAATCTCGTCTTTCTTTCGATAGCCGCGCGCTTCGGCAATGCAAAGTCCGGAAAGTCCGAAGCCGGTGGCGGCGATGCTGGCGACGGTGTGGGTGTCATTTCCATTCAGCAGCGCGCGATCTTTTGCCTGGCCAGTTTTGCCGGCTTCGGTCCAGAAGAAATCAAACGCGGTGCGTTCGACTTCGTCCAGCAGGGCGTCGTCGGAACCGGAGTAGGGAACACGCGCCGGCTCCACGAACTGCCTTTGCCGAGCCCAGGCGGTCAGCTGCGAGAAGGGAAGCGCAGCTGCGCCAAGAGCAGCGGCCCGAAGAAGTTCCCGGCGAGTGAACCAAGCCTTATTGTCCATACGAATACGTGACGCGAGATTCGTGAGGAAGCATCCCTCTACTAATGATACACACTAGGAACAGCGTAATGGAGTTGGCAACTTCAGCGCCCGTGAGGCGACACTTCTACGAAGAGGACGTGATCTGATGCTGATCCTGACTGCACGACCGATTACCACGCGCGGCGGCGTGCAATGGTTTTTCCTTGCGATCATGATTCACTCTTTTATTGCGTGCGCCACGCTTCTGACCGCTCAGTCGAGTGCGCCCGCTGCAGAACTGCCCGTGACGATCGTGCACGTCGATGCGACGCCCGGACACGCCATCAACTCCTTCGATCCTGACAGCGCTCTGGGCAGCTCCATCGACGTGTTGTCGCACGACGGGATCGACAAGGTTTACACCCCGCACATTCTGCAGGAGTCGCTTTCCGCCGGCTGGGGACCGATCACTTATCGCAACAATTCCGAGCTCCGCATGGCCGCCTGGCACTGGACTGAGAACGGCACCTGGAGCGACCCGGCCCACCAGAGCGGATACTTTACCGGCAGCACCGAGCTCAAGGAACCGGTGCGCTACATCCTTTCTTACGCCTTGCCTCACCGCGGATTTTCCACCAGCGGCGATCGCCCGCTGCAGGGGCCCAATCTCAGCTACTGGAAGAGCAATCCGTATCTCACCAGCAAGTTCACGGGAGAGAGCGACGCACTGCATCCGCAATGGGTCGTCGTCGATCTGAAGGCCGAGAAGCCGATGAACGCGATCCGCATTGCCTGGGCGAGCCCCTATGCCACCACCTATAAAGTGGAGTATTGGGTAGGGAAACGTGCGCTTGATTGGGATGAAGGTCCACAGGGTGAGTGGAAGATATTTTCGGTAGGTGCGGTCCGAAACGCTCAAGGCGGGACGGTAACTCTGAAGCTTGCCGACACACCGGTGACGACACAGTATGTCCGCATCTTGATGACCGAATCCTCGAACACCTGCGATCTGCACGGAGTCGAGGACGTCCGCAACTGCGTGGGATATGCGATTCAGGACATCCACGTGGGCAGCGTCGACTCCAGCAGTAGTTTTGTCGAACTACAGAAAAATGCTGGCGCCAAGCCAACTACCTACAACACTTCTTCGATTGATCCCTGGCACTCGGCTGCCCACGTTAATGCCACTGGTGCCTATCAACACAGTGGTTTCGATCTCTTCTTCTCAAGCGGACTGACCAACAATTTGCCGGCGATGATTCCGGTGACTCTGCTTTACGGCACACCGGACGATGCCGCTGCCCAGATCGCCTACCTCGAGAAGCGCGGTTACCGCATCGGCTACGTTGAACTGGGCGAGGAACCGGATGGCAAGCACGCCATGCCGGAAGACTACGGTGCTTTATACATGCAATGGGCCGCGGCGATTCACAAGGTGGATCCTCAACTCAAGCTGGGTGGTCCGGTGTTTGAAGGAGTGAACGAAGATATACGCCTTTGGCCGGATGCGCAGGGCCGAGTCTCATGGATGGGCCGCTTCGTCGATTATTTGAAAACGCATGGCCGCATTTCGGATCTCGCGTTCGTATCGTTCGAGCACTATCCGTTCGATCCCTGCGATATCACCTGGAAGACCTTATATACCGAGCCTCGATTGATGAAGCATATTCTGCAGGTGTGGCGAGACGACGGGGTGCCCAAGGAAGTCCCGCTCATGGTGACCGAGAACCATCTGGCGGCCGAACTCACCGGGCCGATGACTACGATTTTCGCGGCGTTGTGGCTGGCCGACAATGTCGGGTCCTTCTTCGAAGGAGGCGGCGCCGCTTTCTATCACTCGCCGATTCAGCCGCAGGGCATTCAGAAAAGTTGTCTGGGCTCGGCCTCGTGGTCGAACTTTGTCTCCAACAAGGACTATGACATCAAGGGCTACACCTCGCCCTATTTCGCGGCTCACATGATCAACCTGGAGTGGGTGCAGCACCGCTCGGGCGTGCATTACATGTTTCCTTCGTCCACCGATATGAAGGACGCCCAGGGAAATCTGCTGGTGACGTCGTACGCAGTACAACGCCCCGACGGAAACTGGTCGATCATGCTGGTCAACCGGGACGAGACCAGCCCGCATCGCGTGCGGGTGCAATTCGAAGATACAAACAGTCGGGAGACGGTATCGTTTTCCGGACCCGTCACTCTGGTGACCTTCGGGAGCGAACAGTACGTCTGGATCAACGACGGGCCCAACAGTCATGCGGACCCGGATCACCCACCGGTGGCAACCACGCTGCAGACCGGTCCTGCAACCGTATTCACCCTGCCGAAAGCCTCGATCACCGTGTTGCGCGGGAAAGCTGAGGTGAAGGAAATGAAAGCGCAGTGATGTCAGGGTGCATAGTTGCACCGGGTTGCAATCCAGTTGCAGAAATTATCAGTCTTGACAGTTTTGCGGTTCGAGATAGAGTGGTAGATGTTGTTGCGGCAGAGCTATCCAGCTCTGCCTTCTCAGCCTTCCCCCCCGCTATCTCAAGCATCAGGAGAATTCATGAGGACTCCCAGGTTTTCAGTTATTGCAGTTTTGGCGGCACTATTGTGTATTGCGCCCGGCGCTCTTGCTCAGGGAGCGGCACACAGCAGAAACGTCGTGTTGAGCGAGATATCGGCGAGCGTTCTCACCCTTGGACCCAGCGCGGACCGTCAAAACGGTAACGGCGGCGGGCGTTGTAACCAGGACTGGGGGCGGCAACAAGGCGGTAACGGCCAGTGCGGCCAGGTTCCTGAGGGCGGGACGACTGTTGCATACGTCTCGCTGGCAGGCCTGTGCTGCCTGGCGGCAGCCATGTTCCGAGCACGGCGGCGAGTGCGGTCGGTCACGACCAGCTAACAACATCGTCATCGCGGCTCTTCGAGATTCGCCCTGAATCTTAAGCCCATTGGTTTGACCCCGGCCCGCCGAGCAAGAGGCGGGCCGTCTTCTTTTTCTCCTGGAACCCAAGCCGTTAATCATTAATTGTCTTCATTCTCTAGCATCCGCCGGAAAACGGCGCCGGAGCCCGTCGGTGGCTGCCACCTATGCAAGCATTTGCAATCAAGATGTTCGATTGCGGGGTCAAATGTTGCAAACTGCTGGAACATGAGAGGAGGCCGCCAGCTCGACGGATCCTTCCTTCGCCAGATTATGCGGGGCATGAGCCATTGACAGACTCGAACCCGCAGACGGTCGTCTCCGATTGACTCCCAGGACCATAACCCAAGTTGATCCAGTGGGTTGCAAGGCGCAAGCCCAGCCGCAGAGGATCCCTTCTAATCGCCAGCTATTTTGTGATTTCTGCTGGCAAGTCGACCACAACGGCCCGAACAGGTGCACCTTGACTCCCTGAAAGTAACCTTGGAGCTGGTTACGTCATCCTGCTTGCAATGATCTGCAATCCGATGTATAGTTTTCTCATCAGGGCACGCCAGCAACTTAATGGCGCTGCATCTCCCCCGCCTGTGGTGCTACCCAATTAGTTCCAGCGATGAAAGTGGGCCCCAACACCAGCGCCTTGACAGGGCCAGAAATATACGATAATCTACATAGGGTTAGTAGGGTTATTGCTCCTGTTCGGAGCTCGATTGGATGCCGTTTGTGAAGATCGAGCGATTGCGAGTTTTTCGTAAGCGGCGTAGCTACTTTCCTCCCCGGAAAAACGGCCGGTAGCAACGCCGATCACTGTGGCCAGTAGTCAGCGTAGTGCTTGTATCTCCCCCTAGGCTCATTCTCCCCTGTAGATCTCCACGCAGAGATCAGGAACGTGGTTTGGTTTCGGGCAATTCATTTGGGGTCACTGAGAGCGTGACTTAGAGGGCGAAGCTATGGCCATAAACACGGTATCGTGGGAATTGACGCAACCGGCTCCGCGGTTTGAAGCGGGAAGTGAAACAGGAAGCGACGCGGGAAATGAAGCTGGAGCCGAAATCTGGTACGGCCTGCATACCCGGTCGCGTCACGAAAAGATTGTGGCCCAGAGGCTCGAAGAAAAAGGCGTCACGACTTTCCTGCCTCTGGTCACCGAGACGCATCGCTGGAGCGATCGCAAGAAGTCGGTGCAGATGCCGCTATTCAGTTGCTACGTCTTTGCGAAATTTGTTCCCAACCGGTCGGAGCGGCTGCGTGTCCTCCGCGTGGAGGGAGTGTTTGGATTGGTGGGCGCCAAGGGCGAGGGCATCGCCATTCCTGACGAGCAGATCGACGCCGTCCGCAGTCTGGTGGAAGGCCAGTTGCCGTGGTCTCCTCATCCGTTCCTGCAAATCGGCCAGCGCGTGCGCATCAAGAGCGGAGCCCTGGACGGTCTGGAGGGCGTGCTGGTGCAGCGCAACGGAGACCGCACACTGGTAATTTCCGTGGATGCGATCCAGCGTTCTCTGGCAGTTCGAGTAGAAGGCTACGAAGTTGAACCGGTTTGAAATTCTCTGGTTATAAGTAGTTTGTTCTGAATCGATCTTGTTTTGAAATTCTCTTGCAGTGGCTGTCCTCCCTTTGGGAAGGATGAACCTACCTTGACCGAAAACCACATCGACCCCGTGATCGAGCGGCTTGATCAGGATACGTGTTTCGTGAGTGCCGGCATGCTCATGCAGAAGCTGCGCGCCCAGGCG
>JBEKOS010000299.1:0-6937 GCA_049521535.1 Terriglobales bacterium
AAACACATGATGGCCATCCTCGCCGCGGCGCGCGGTAACCGTCGAAAACACGGCATGGCTGAACCGGGGCAATATGCCGTTGCACCCACAGCGGTAATATAAAACGTCCTGCCGGAAGACCTCCGCGAGCGCATACCGCGTGGTGGTGGCTAACGCGCCGATGGCGTAGTTTGAGGCAAATCGTTCGCCGTAGGCTCCGGCTCCCTGTTGCCACTCCGGCGGAGCATTGTCCCATTGGTCATACGCTCCAAATGCTGCGGCATTGAGGATAGGATAGGGACCGAAAGCATCGAACAGGTAGTTGTGAAACTTCCTTTTTTCGCTCGGACGGACGTAGGTAGAATCCAGTTGCAGATTCGTCGTGCCCGATGCCGGCAATGCTGTTGCGGCGGGAGCGCCGCTGGAAACGGCCGGCGATTGCGCCATCGCCGGCTGCAAGAAAGGCAGGCCCACTATCGTCAGCAGCCCGAGCATAAGTTTGCAAAATTGCATTTGAAATTCAATTCCCGCATTCGCAAGCGGGTTCCTCATCCAGAAATTCAAGAAGCTCCCGGTACCGGCAAAACCTTGTGTATACAAGTATCCACTATTTGGGCGTTGAAAAACCGGCTAATCGTGACCAATCTTATGTTCAGTCACAGTCAAATTCTGCTTTGGTGCGTCTAATCCAAACTGTGCTGGCTAGTTGCCCGGCACCTCAAATTCCAGGGCGATAACCAAGGTGATGAAATGAAACGAATTCTGCTTATTGCGGTGACATTGTTGCTGGTTTGCGGCGCGGCATGGGCTCAGCGGCTTCCCGGCAGCGCCGTGCCGGAGCGCTATACGCTCAGCTTTGCCATAAACTTCCAGAACGACTCTTTTGATGGCGACGAGAGTATCGACCTCAGGCTGACTAGTCCCGCCAAAACCATCACCCTGAATGCCGTGGATATTGACTTCCACGAAGTCACCGTTACTGCCGGCGGCGGGACCCAGTCGGCAAAAGTCACCACGGACGAGAAGAGCGAGATGGCCACCTTCACCGTCGATAAGGAACTGCCGGCAGGCCCAGCCATAGTCCATATCAAATACACCGGCCACCTCAACAGCAAGCTGCGCGGTTTGTATCTGAGCACCTACAACGGCCGCAAGTACGCCGTCACACAGATGGAATCTACGGACGCCAGAGTGGCATTCCCCAGCTTCGACGAGCCGGCATACAAGGCAATCTTCGATATCACCGCGATCGTCGACAAGGGCGACACGGCAATCTCCAACGGCAAGATCGTCTCCGACACGCCCGGGCCGGGGGAGAACCGCCACACCATCAAGTTCTCTCCTTCGCTGAAGATGTCGAGCTACCTGGTGGCGCTGACCGTCGGCGACTGGACTTGCGCCTCCGACGAACAGGACGGCATTCCATTGCGCATTTGCAGCGTGCCCGGCAAGGAAAACCTGACGCATTACGCCATGGACGCAACCAAGGCCATCCTCCACTATTACGACCAGTACTTCGCGATTAAGTACCCGTTTGGAAAGCTTGACCAGATCGCGGTGCCGGATTTCGGGCCGGGAGCAATGGAAAATGCCGGCGCCATTATCTATCGCGAAACGGCCCTGCTGATCGATGATAAGAGCGCCTCGGAGGGCGCCAAGCGCCAGGTCGCCGGCACGATTGCCCATGAGATGGCACACCAGTGGTTCGGGGATCTGGTCACCGCAGCATGGTGGGACGACATCTGGCTGAATGAAGGCTTTGCCACCTGGATGCCTCCGCATCCCCTGGAAGCCTGGCGGCCCGGCTGGACGGAGCGCCAGGAAGTAGCCCGGAACACGGCGCAGTCGCTCTCTCTGGATGCGGCAAAAAACACCCGACCAATTCATCAGAAAGGCGAAAGCCGGGAGGAGATCCGGCAACTCTTCGATGGTATCGCCTATGGCAAGGCCGCATCCGTACTGGCGATGCTGGAAGCATATCTCGGCCCCGAGGCTTTTCGTGCCGGCGTGAATGAATACCTGAAGGAGCACGCCTTTGGCAATGCCACGGCGGCAGACTTCTGGAATGCGATGGCACACGCCTCAGGACAGCCAGTCGACCACATCATGCCCACTTTTGTCATGCAGGCCGGCGAACCCTTTCTTGAGATCAAATCCAAGTGCACCGGAGGCAGCACCACGCTGGACGTTTCGCAAAAGCGATTCTTCAACGAGCGCGACGCCTTCCATCAATCCGGATCGCAAGAGGAGAGCCCGCTCTGGCAGATTCCTTTGGCGCTGAAGGGCATCGGCTCGAACGGCAGCGAGAGCGCAAAGTATTTCCTGATCACTCAGCGGCAGCAGCAGGTCACGATGACCGGCTGCCCGGCTTTTATCTTCCCCAATGCGGGCGGGCTGGGATACTACCGTTTCGACTATGACCCCACGGCATTGCGCCAACTGGGGACGCAGGCCGGGGGCGGCTTGACGCCGGAGGAGCGCATCTCCCTTCTGAGTGACGCATGGGCGCTGGTGCAGGTTGACCAGCATCCCGTCGGAGATTACCTGTGGCTGGGCGATCAATTGAAGAACACGCCCGGGCACGTAGTGCTTGCCGACTTCGTCGGGCGTCTGCAGCAGATCAATGAAACCCTGGTCGACACCGCCGACCGCGCTCAGTTTGAGGAGTGGGTGCGCAAAACGTTTTCGCCGATGATGCAGCAGTTGGGTTTTGCCGGCCGTCCCGGTGATGAATCGGAAGACAAGGCGCGGCGCGCCACTCTGTTCCAGACTCTGGGAAATCTCGGAAACGATCCTCAGGTGATCGATCAGGCCCGCGTGCTGGTCCAGCAGTATATGAAGGACCCTGATTCAATCGAGGGCACGCTGGCAGCCTCGGTGGTCTCGGTGGCGGCGCGGCACGGAAACGCCGAACTGTATAACCAGTTTAAGGCGCAACTGAAGAACACGAAGTCGCCGGAGCAGTACTACCGGTATTTCTTCGCGCTCGCGCAATTCCAGGAGCCCGAGCTGATTCAGATGACGCTGGAGTGGTCGCTGGGGCCCGATGTCCGCTCCCAGGACCTTCGCATCGTCGCCGCAGTGGCCGGCAGTCCTGACGGAAGAATGCCGGCCTGGAACTTCCTGCGTGAGCACCTCTCCGATTACGCCAAGAAGATGGGTGGCGGAATTGCCGGCGCCGGGATGGTAATGGGCGTCGCCAGCGGCTTTTGTGACACCCAGCAGCGCGACGAAGTACAGAAGTTTTTCCAGGAGCACCAAAACCCCGGAGCCGAACGGGGCCAGAAGCGTGTGCTCGAAGCGATCAACGGATGCATTGCGCTTCGGCAGCAGCAGCAGGCCAATCTTGCATCTTGGCTGAACCAGAACGGCGGAGGGAACGGGAAGTAGCGAACAACTCAGGTATTGGCGTTTCGGCCGGAATTGTCCTCAGCCTGTCCCGGCGTGCCGCGGGCGGTAACTGGGTTCTTCACCGTACGGAAAGTGTGTCGTACACTTCGTCTTCCGGAATGTTCCAGATGGCGGCGAATTCGGGAGTGCTCGCAATAGCAGCCGCGCGGCTGAAGGCCCGTTCCTGATCGCGGTGGCGGATGAACTCGACGAAATAGTCCACCTCGGCAAGTTGCTCTGAACTGAGACCCTCTAGCTTTCCGGCGACGTCGCTGGCGCTTCTACTCATAACCGACCCCCGCTGGCCGCATTTTGTGCTATGGCTGTGATTATATCGCTGCTTGACGTTACGTCAACAACATTATTTTGGGCTGTTGATTCCTGGATTTCTCCAGCGCGCTGTTCCTGCGCCACCTCTCCCATTGCGTTGTAAGACATCCCATGGGCGATGAGAGGTTTATGTTCCGCGTTGATCCGCCAAAATCAACGGAGACAACCTAGGCCGCAGCGCGTCAGTAAGGGGAAGGTGATTCCGGCCCGCGTCGTACTCCCCGTCGTTTAAGACGGCAGCATGGGACAGAAGCCTGGGTTGAACCTGCCGGGGCTACTTGTTGTCTTCAACGGTGCACGTGGCCTTCAATTCTGTGCAAACCTGCTGAATGCTCTTGACCACAAGAGAGGTGGCGCTGGTTTCGCTGTGATCCAGAGTCGAGGCAACCACCAGTTGCGTGAGCTTGTCGCCCAGGGCATAAGCCTGCAGACTCGCCGTGATCTGTCCGTTCGTAAACGAAACTGTTTGTTTTTTGGCGTCTTGCTTGACGATCTTGACCTGGTCGGCATGCGCCTGGAGCCTTTGCAAAGCTACCTCATATACCTTCTCGGCCTTTGCCTCAATGACGACCACGGCGACGTCGTACCCGCCCGTGCCGCCCTCGTTCTGCTGCCTCATCTGCTGAATGCGTCCCGAGGCCTTGCGGGCGACCATTACCCACTGCGCTTGACAAGCCACGGCCGCGGTCAGCAACAGTGCGATCACAACTGTGTAGCGTTTGCTTGCTGTCATGTATTCTCCCTTGGCGTGGAACCCCGGTTTCATCCGGCAGCACAACCGATGCCTTCGAGACCTTTCGTCGAGCCCGATGCCCATTGCGGTGAAATTCTAACACGCGGTTCGATGATTCATATTGAGAAACGCGGCTCACCAACGGTGCTACGTCTGGCAGGCGCATAGTGCTCGGGCGAGCCAGGAGATCCTGACTCCCGCGAAGGGGCTCATATCATTCGAAGAGGCTCACCGAAGGATCTCCGATTTCTTCGAAGGAGCTCATCGGGCGGTTGCGCTAAGTCCAATGGAATCCTGAAGAGTACCAAGGGGCTCAAGGGTCTCATGCATTTTCGATGAATCTCGGGAGGACCTCGGTGAACCCCAAAAAGCCGTCAATCTGTACCTCTTTGCCATGTTTGTTTCGGCTCATAGTTCATCATCCTCCTGGTTGCCGGCTCCTCCGCCGGCGCTTGCCGTGCAGACCGTTGCCGGCCACACATACAGACCGGTAGCACGTCTGGCGCAAGTTATTTCCGAGCTGGCCGGAGGGTCAAGGGCGACTGCGGCGCCTTGGTCAATCGCACTGACCACTTACATACGGTCAAATATACGATCATATATCGTTATTTGTCAAGATATTTCGAAAGAATTCTTGCAGCGCGCTAGCGGGTTCGCCTTGGCTTGAGAAATGCGCTCCTCGGGCCGTCGCCGACTCCTCCTGGGTCCTGATCCGCGTTAAAGAGCGGCGAACTTCTCTTGGTATTTTTGGTAGTAGGTCAGTTTGAATTGTCATCCTGAGCAAGCGCGCGGGGCCCCCAAAACGCACGTCTTTTGTGCGTTATGGGGTGGCTGGGCGCAGCGAAGGACCTAGGCGAGCCGCGCGGAGCATTGCGTACTTTGCGATGCCTTACCGCGCGCCCGGCTCGCTTCCTTATTCAAATTGACCCACTACCCATTTTTTTGTCGGATAGGATCAGAAAAGGCCGGGTAATCCCGGCAACAAAGGTGCGAGGCAGCGGCACACGCGCCGCTCTCAAGCTGCCGCGAAGGTTGCCCGATCGGCGAAATGGCGCGAAGCGATCTTCAATATCTGATCGCACCACGGTTCTTCCGTCCGGGAGCGTGAGCCAAGGCGAATCATGTCTGCGGCGTCGGCGGCATATTCCGGCGCCAGGGCGATGGCGCGCGCTGGACAACGCATTTCGCGCATCATGCGCAACAGCTCCCGGGCGCACTGCGTATCTGGCGGCTCGCCTACCAGGACCAGGTCGAAATCGCGTGCGTACAGCAGGTCTATGGCCTCGGCAAAGTCCTGCGTGGTGGTCGCTTCAAAGCCCCATTCGACGAGCGCCCATTCCAGTTGACGGCAAAGGCACTCGTCGGTTTCCCAAACCAATACTCGTTTCCGGTTGCTCATAGTGCTTCTCCTGAGAAATCTCTCTACTATGGTTGGCGGAAAATCGAAGGGAAATTTGTCGCAATTTCCAAAGATAATTTGAGGAAAGCTCTTGTTCGAGGATTCGGCGAAGGGAACGAGCGTGGGCCCTGGTCGATCTTCTGATGTGGGATTTGGCGGCAACTTCCGCGCGCCGACTCCGACATGTGCCCCACTCCAATAGCTTTCTGCGGGTAGACTGGTGCCTGGTCGCACGTTTTGGGGAGGGCGTCATGCCGCAAGCAGGCCGCAAGAGCAACAAGCCGCACGTCGTGATTGTCGGGGGCGGCTTCGGAGGACTCTCCGCGGTGCGCGCACTGGCACGAAGCCCGTTGCGCGTTACGTTGATCGACAAACGGAACTACCACTTGTTCCGGCCTCTGCTCTATCAGGTTGCCGCCGGGCTTCTCTCGGGCGATGAAGTCGCTTCACCCCTGCGCTCGGTCTTGAGCAATCAGGGAAATACCGACGTGCTTATGGCCGAGGTCACCGGTGTCGATGTGAAGAGTTGCGTCGTACAGATGAATGGCGCGGAACTGGCATACGACTACCTGATTCTTGCCCTCGGAATTCGCGATAACTACTTTGGACATGACGACTGGGAAAAGTTTGCTCCGGGGTTGCAGGCGCTCGATGATGCGGATGTGATCCGGGGGAAAATTCTCACGGCCTTTGAAGAGGCGGAGCGGCTGGCGGCGCTGGGGGATGCGCCCCCGGAGGAAATTCAATCCCTGCTGACGTTTGTGCTCGTAGGTGGCGGTACCGTGGGAGTGGAGATGGCGAGCACGATCGCCGAACTGGCGCGCATGTCGCTGCCGCGAGATTTCCGGCACATCAGTGCGGACAAAGCGCGGATCATTCTCTTTGAGGGCCAGCCGTGCATTCTGCCTGCTTATCCCAAAGCCTTGTCGAATAAGGCACAAAACCATTTGCAGAGTCTCGGAGTCGAGGTGCGTACGGGAACGCACGTGGAAAGCGTAGATGCCAGGGGCGTGACCGCCGGGGGAAAACGCGTCGAGAGTCACACCATTTTGTGGAGCGCGGGTGTGCGGCCATCGCCGGCGGGGCAATGGCTGGGCGCGGAAACC
>JBEKOS010000300.1:0-6004 GCA_049521535.1 Terriglobales bacterium
GACAACATCCTCCTGTTCGGCATGATTGTCACGGCGGCGCTGGCCGGCCAAGCCACCTACCAGGACATAGACAACAACTGCACCCAGTTCTTTTTCAGTGCGCCGATCACCAAATTCGAATATCTCACCGGCCGTTTCCTGGGAATTCTGGCGCTGCAGGTGATTATTTTTTCCAGCGTTGGCCTCGGTACGTGGATGGCGACGCTAATGCCGTGGGTGGATCCCACCCGCGTGGGGCCGCAGCATTTCGCCTCGTACCTGCGACCATACCTGGTTATCGTTCTGCCGAATCTGGTTCTTACCAGCGCCATTTTTTTCGCCATGGCGGCACTCGGGCGAAAGATGCTGCCCGTATACGCAGCCAGCGTGCTGATGCTTATCGGGTTTTTTGTCGCCGGCCAGTATTCCACCAGCCTCATTACCAGCATTCCCGCTGCCCTGGCTGACCCCTTCGGCTCGAATGCGACTGACCGGTTGACGCAATACTGGACGCCATTCGAACGCAATTCGCAATTGATACCCCTGACCGGGGCCTTGCTGTGGAACCGCGTTCTGTGGCTCTCCGTCGGTTTCGCGATTCTGGCTTTTACCTATTTTAAGTTCAGATTCGGCGTAACCGCCCAGGGCGCGAAACGAAAGGTTACCGCGACCGACCTTGCAGGAGGCTTCGAGGCCGAAGGCAGCGCCGGACCTGAAGCAGTGGTTGCAGCGCCCACGGTGCATCCCGTCTTTTCCACCCGGGCGTCCTTCGGCCAGCTTTTTTCGCTCACGCGCCTGCAATTTCTAGAGACCATCAAGAACGTATTCTTCATCGTCCTGGTGTTTGCCGGGACGCTGTTTGCGATTTTTGTCGGCCTGGGCGTCAACAGCCCGGCGGACACCTCGTTTTATCCCGTCACCTGGCGCATGACCGAGCTGGCGGGCGGCGGCTTCTTCCTGTTTGCGCTTGCCATTATTACTTTCTACTCGGGCGAGCTGGTATGGCGCGAGCGGGACGCCCAACTCAACCAGATGATGGACGCCCTGCCGGTGCGGCGCTGGGTCCTCTATGGATCGAAGCTGGGTGCGCTGCTGCTGATCCAGGTGTTGCTGGTCATCATGATCATGGCTTCGGGCATTTTCGTACAGCTCGTGCATGGCTATCACCATTTCCAGTTCAGTCTTTACCTGCGCGACCTGTTCACCCGCGAATTCATGACTTTTTCCGGGCTTTGCGTGCTGGCATTTCTGGTGCACACCATCGTGAACCAGAAATACCTGGGGCACTTTGTGATGGTGCTCTACTTTATCGGCACCATCGCCCTGCCGCTGTTGGGCTTCCAGCACTATCTCTACCGCTATAACGAAACCCCGCCGGTCATTTATTCGGACATCAATGCCTACGGCCCGTTTGCCGCGCCGCTGTTCTGGTTCCGTTTGTACTGGGCGATTGGCGCCATTCTGCTGGCGGCATTGACGAATCTGCTCTGGGTGCGAGGCATGGAGACCAACTGGCGCAGCCGGCTGAAGCTGGCCCGCGAGCGCTTCTCGCGCCCCGCGACACTGACGATGGCCCTCAGTGCAGTCGCGATGGCGATCGTTGGCGGATTTATCTTCTACAACACCAACGTCCTCAACCCCTACCGGACCACGTTCAAGGTGCAGGACGCCCGCGCCCAATATGAGAAGAAGTACCGGCAGTACCGGTCCATGCCCCTGCCCAAGATTACCGACATCAAGGTCAATATCGATCTTTATCCCGATGAGCGGCTGGCGGCAGTTCATGGGCGGCTGTCGCTGCAAAACCAAACCAGTGTCCCGGTGGACCGCGTGGCGGTGACGATCTGGCCCGAGGACGTTACGCCCATTCCACGGCCCGAGATCGAGCAGCAATTGAGCTTTGAGGGCGGAGCCACACCGGTCTTCGAGGACCCGGCGCTCGGCTTTTTCATGTACCGGCTGGCAACGCCGCTTCCTCCCGGGGGAAGGCTGGCGCTCGACTATTCGCTGCGCTACCCCAATCGCGGCTTCGTCAATTCGGAACCCAACGGGGACATCGTTCACAACGGCAGCTTTCTCAGTAGCTACTATCTTCCGTTCATCGGCTACTTCCAGGACCTGGAATTGATCGACGACAGCGTTCGCCATCGCCATGGACTCGGCGATTTTCCCGGGCTGCCGCCGCTTGATGATCCGGTGGGGCGCACTCAGAATCCGGAAGCCAATGATGCCGACTGGCCCACCTTTGAAGGCACCATCAGCACCAGCCCCGATCAAATCGCCATCCTGCCGGGCTACCTGCAAAAGGAATGGGTGCAGGATGGCCGCCGTTATTTCCACTACAAGGCAGACACCCCGATTCTGGCGGGCATCTTTTCCGCCAATTCCGGCCGCTACGCGGTGCACCGGGACCACTGGAATGAGGTCAAGCTGGAAATCTATTACCAGCCGGGGCACGAATTCAATCTGGACCGGATGCAGCGCAGCATCAAGGCCACGCTCGACTATTGCACCCGGGCCTTCAGCCCTTACCAGTTCCGCCAGGTGCGCATCATCGAATTTCCCCGCTACGGGTCGTTTGCGGAATCATTCCCGAATACCATTCCCTACTCCGAGGGCATCGGCTTCATCACTTATGTGCCCAACAAGCCCGATGCCGTCGATATGCCGTTCTACATCACCGCGCACGAAGTGGGCCACCAGTGGTGGGGTCACCAGGTGGTGAGCGGGAATACGGTCGGGCAGACATTCGTCGTCGAAACCCTGGCGCAGTACACCGCCCTGATGGTGATGAAACACGCCTATGGGCCGGAGTCGATGAAGAAATTCCTGCGCTGGGAACTCGACGGCTACCTGCGCGGCCGCGCCCAGGAGCACAACATCGAGGAACCGCTTTACAAAGTCCAGGCGCTGCAGGGCTACATCCACTACAACAAGGGCGGCCAGGCGATGTACGCCCTGCAGGATTACATCGGCGAAGACCGCGTCAACCAGGCGCTGGCGGCGATGATCAGGGACTACGGCTTCAAGGGCCCGCCCTATCCGAGTTCGCTGGACCTGATCAGCCACCTGCGCGCGGTTACGCCGCCGGAGTACCAGTACCTGATCGAGGATCTGTTCCAAACCATCACCCTGTTTGAGAATCGCGCTCTTTCGGCAAGTTATACAGAGTTGCCCGACGGGAAGTACCAAGTGAAGCTCGCCGTGGAATCGAAGAAGTACCGTGCCGATGGCCATGGCCACGAACAACCGGTACCGCTGCACGACCTGATTGACATCGGCGTGCTGGACGCAAACGGCGGGTTCCTTTATCTGCAAAAGCAGAAGATCGATCAGGAGCGTTCGGAATTCACCCTCACCGTCGACAGGTTGCCGGCGCAGGCCGGCATCGATCCGCTCATCAAGCTGGTTGACCGCAATCCCGACGACAACGTGGTGAAGGTGGAAAAGCAGTCAGCCAGCGGCGGCTTCCGCTGATCGATCTGTCCGCGCCGCCACGGTTCGCCGGGCAGACAACTGAAAACTCCTGGCGCCTATGACCAAGGTGCAGAGCAGGGTGCTCATCCCGCGATTTTGAGCACCTTGATGAGCAGTTGTTTTTGCATCTAACCCGTTTGGAATCAATACAAATTTTCAAGATGCTCAAGGTGCTCAATTTGAGTCACCGGGAGCAATTTCCTCCGGCTGATGCGTCGTTGCAGACGCCTGCTTAACAGCTCGCGGCCGACATAAGCCACGACCAGGTTGATCAAGTTGATCATCGAGGTTGATCAAGTTGCTCATCGCACTTTTCTCCTAAGCCCTTTGTTTACTATCAGGTGATCATCTCGATCATCTTGATCATGCACATTGTTTGTCGCTCTCGCCCCGCCGCCCAAATTGAGAGATAGCGCTTCGTCGCACCTGGAAAACCACGAGCCTTTGTCGTCCTGAACGCCGCATGGTGATCTCCTGCCGACGGCACGACCGGGGAGTTGGCCCGGTTGGAAACCTGCTTTTTGGCCGGAAATTGACGATTGACAATTGACACCTGACAGTTTCCGCATGGCTAACGCCTTTGGAATCTTCAGGAGGGCCAAGCCATCGGTCAAGAGTGCCAACTGGACTATGCCGATTTTTCGATCTAAGCCGCTTGTAATCATCAAGAATGCCAGAGTGCCAAGGGTGCCAACCCTATTTTTCAACCGCCTTCCTGGCTGACGACTGATGGCTGACAACTGACGACTGCTCCTGCCTGACTGAGGGCTGCTGGCTAACAGCTTTCCCCAAGGCTAGCGCTGGTGATTTCAGGCGACCGCGGCGCCTCTTTCAGACCTTCATAGTCATTTCTTACGAACGACTACTATACGTATAAATACACGCACATAATCGCTTTGTCAAATCACTTCGATTGTAATGCAGGAAGAGAGCGGATCTTCTCTCGTTACCGAATGATCGGCGTCAGTGGAGCAACCCCGCTTGATGCAGCCCACATTCATCAGTTCAAACAGGGCGGAAGTAATCATCCGACGAATGGAATAGCCCTGACCAAGACTGCGCACTGGCTCTTCGACCGGGGCTTTTGATCCATAAGTAATGAATTCCAGGTTCTCGTCGCGGAAGATCGCTTTGACGATGCCGGCGAGGATGCTTACCTTCTGAAGAAAATGGCAGGCCGCGAACTGCTACCACCAGAAAATCCGCACTTCGCCCCAAATCCCGAGTGCTTGGCCTGGCACCGCCGACACCATAAGTTTGAGAGCGGATAGTGCAAACCGATTCCGCCAAATATCGTCACGCTGATTGTCTTATCGGCGTGTTCCGTCAGAGCTTGGGAACGCACGCTTCACGTACACGCGGTTCCGGTATGCTACCGAACAACTCGTCGAGTCTGAAGGCACCACGATCGCTGAGCACTGCGAATCTGAACGCAATGCAACCCTCGGAAAGCGTTCTGTCGATAAGGTCACGATAGCGCTGCAATTCAGAATCCGCGTCGGAAGTAATGTCTTGCGTACTTCTGCCCAATCCGAAACGGAGATACTCTAGCAGTGCAGATTTTCCGGCTCCCCTTCCTCCAATGATGCTATTAAAGCCGTCGTTGAAAACGAGCTCAAAATCCCGACCAACCAGGGAGGAGTTTACCCTCATCTCCAGGATGCGTTGGCTCGGAAGCACAGGGTTGCTATAGGTAATGCGAGCCTCGTCCGCGAGAAGTGCCTGCCGAATTGCCTCTACGGTATCGTCGCGGTCCTTCTGGCTGTTGCGCTCCAGCTTGGAGAGGGTAAAGTCGTAGGGATCAAGCGCCATCAACCGCAGGTTCTGATAGGAACCAGGGAACATCTCCGTAAGCCGATCTGCCTAATTTTCGGGAACGGCGGCAATTGCTACGCGGTGGATATAGACCAGATATTTCTTGCAAAGCGGACTACCAAGTCCGCCGAGTTCCATGACAGTCTGTCCGGCATCCTCCGGTGCAAGTTCCACCACGTCCACATCCGCCGTGGGGCGTTCCATACCGTATAGCAGCGTGACGACGAAGCCGCCTATACAGTCGAGTTGGACCATGGTGTTTACCGCCGAATCCAGTTCCTTGAAGAACCTGTCCCACGGTTCCGGCGGACGGTTAGTTGTAGGCATGATCGAGTTGCTCCGCCGTGAGATCCGTCAGCAAATTCCAATGGGCTGCCGCCTTCGTTTGATGCTTTCGCAGCCACTTGCGCTCGGCCTGGGTCATTGACTCCCTGCATAGCGTATCCTCTCTTGCCAGGCGTGAACGCTCCAGCGTCACAACGCGATCTGCGAACTGCGCCGCAAGCTCCGACGCTTTCTCTTTCTCAGCGACTTGCCGGGCCATCTCCACGACGAAGCCGAGCCGATTTTGGCGATCCCGCATCTTTGCGTTCAGCGCCAGCCAGCCCCAGTCCAATTTCGGATACGCGAAGGGCACCCAAGGAAGCGCCTCGACGACCCGTGAGTCAAGATCCTCCATGTCCAACGCCTCCATCAGCAGTTCCGCCGGGTTCAACTTGATTGGACCCTTAAG
>JBEKOS010000301.1:0-6002 GCA_049521535.1 Terriglobales bacterium
CCGGCGTACTGGATAGCCCAGGAAAACTGTAGAGGGATCACTGTCATGAAACTGCAAAGTATTGCCGTGTCCCGGCTGGCCGTTTACAACCCAGGTTGTCATCCTGACGCTGAGCGCAGCAAAGCGGAAGGACCTGCTCTTGGTTTCCTCGCTTTATGCCTGATCGGTTTTGCCATGGCGGCAGCCTTTGCCGCTCCCCTCGCTGCCAGCGACACCCGCAGCGGCGACTGGACCATTCGCCATTCTGACCAGCCCGGCAAGGTCGAGTTCTCCCTGATCGAGCATCACCGCGGCGGCAACTCCAACCATCAATCCGATTGGCCCATGAGCGCGCTTCCGGGAATCGACTTCGCCAAGCCCGGCCGCCAGGACGTGCGTTTCACCATCGCCCGCGACGCCGGGAAGTTTGAGTGCGAAGGTTATCTCAACAACGGCGAGGGCGCCGGCATTTTTCATTTCCAGCCCGATCCCAGCTACGCCGCCCATATGCAGTCGCTCGGCTTTCCGTTAGGCGCCGACGAGCAATACAGCATGGCGGATCAGGACGTAAGCCTGGAGTTTGCCCGGCAAATGAAGAATGAACACCTCACCGGACTGGACACGGAGAAGCTCATCGCCTTTCGCATCTTCAACGTCACCGCCGCTTTCATCGAGGAGCTGCGTGCGCTGGGATTGAACGTCAGCGACAGCGACGAGCTGGTGGCCTTCCGCATCCACGGCGTCACCCCGCAAATGGTAAAGTCTCTACGCCAGGAAGGTTACTCGCCGGATGAGGACACATTGGTCGCCATGTGCATCCATGGCGCCACGCCCGAATTTATTGCCGAGCTGAAGAAACGCGGCTACGAGCGCGTGGAACTCGAAACCCTGATCGCCTTTCTCATTCACGGCGTCTCGCCGGAGTTCATCGACAAGCTGCGCAGCCTGGGCTATTCCCATCCGGATCCCGACCAGTTGATCGCCATGCGCATCCACGGCGTGACCCCGGAATACATTGCGCAGCTTCGTTCGCGGGGGATGAAAGACCTCACCATTGACCAAATGGTCGGCCTGCGAATTCACGGCATCGATTGAACCGACCACTGGCGATTTCAAGCCGCTGTCGTTACCGAGCCGAGGATCCAGTTCAGCGAGTAACCTTGGCGGCCTGATCGAATTCGCGCGCTCTATGCAGGAGCTCGCTGGCGGCGGCCTCGTCACCCTGTGCCCGCCGGATCATCGCCAGGTGATACAGTCCGCTCACCTCGCCAATGCTCTCGTCCCAACTGCGTTCGAACTCGCGGGCCGCTGCCTCCAGGTCACCACGCCGTTCGTAGATCACGCCCAGGTGATAGTGCGCCATCAGGTAATCGGGAGTGAGCAGGACGGACTGTTCGAAGTGCCGGCGGGCTTCCTCCAGGCGGCCGGAATGAAATAGCGCCACCGCCAGGCGGTAGTGTGCCGCCTTATAGTCGGGGGCTATCTCCAGGCAGCGCTGATAGGCCTTTGTGGCCTCCAGCATGTTGCCATGGTGATACCAGGCCACGCCCAGGTCATAGTAGCCGAGGACAAACCCGGGCGCCCCGGCCAGCGCAATCTCGTAGTGGTGGATGGCCGGCTCCAGGCTGCCCTGGTGAAAGAAAAACGTGCCTAGTAGATGGTTGGCCAGGACATGATTGGGCTCGGCGTCCAGCAGGCGCTGCAGCTCGTGGCGCGCCTCTTCGCTGCGGCCCTCCCGTTCGTGCACCAATGCCAGCAGCAGGCGCTGGTCGATGAATTGTTCCCGCAGGAAGAATCCGCATTCGGAACAGAATTTGTCAGCGGCGCCCACTATATGACCGCATCGCCCGCAGTGTGGTCCCGCCACCTTGCCCTTCTCCGTCATAAGAATCTCCTCGACGCCCATCCTGAGCAGCTAATAGTTGTGAGACGAGCAGAATCCAGTCATAGGTTTGAAAGCTTCCTGAGTTCCGATCGCGTAAATGTCAAGATAACGCATTTGCGGGCAACCCGCACCTCGCCCCGGATGTGCGACGGAGGAGCACAGCGAGAAATCCCTCGCTATCGCGTGATCACTATCACAGACATTCAGCAGTTGACAATTTAACGTTCAATGTCCTCCTGCGGACGGCCGGCGTTCGCTCGCGCTTTGACTTGCAAGCGTCCTGGACGGCGCAAGAATGCACCGTCCGTTATTTCTCGAATGGTCTGCCGCTCTCAACATCGGATTCACTGGCTCGTCGCAGGCCTGTTGCTCAGCTTGCCGCTTTTCGTTCACGCGCAATCTGTGGTTCCGACCGCTCCCGGCGGGACAGAACCTGTAAGCACCGTTAACGCCAGCTCTGCCGGCACAGGGAGTGCGGACACAGCCGAGCAAGCGAAGCCATGGTGGAAGACCATCTCGTTCGATGCCTTTGCATCAGGCGCTTTCACCTACAATCCGAACGATCCGGACTCGGGCAAGAACCAATACCGCGTTTTTGACTTTACCGCCAATGCTCCTGAGCTGGATGTCGTCGAACTGGTGCTCCAGCGGCCGGTCGCCAAACGGAACGACTTCGGCTTCCGCGTAGATTTCGCGGCAGGGTACTCGATTCCCCCGGTCATTGCGTCGTACGGGTTTTTCCGTAACATGCAGACTGGGCAGGCGCAGCATATCGACATTCCCCAGCTATTCGCGAGCTACATCGTGCCGCTCGGCAAGGGGCTGCGCATTGACGCGGGCAAGTTCGTCACGCCCATGGGATACGAAGTGATCGAAGGCTATGACAGCTATAACGCCAATTATTCGCACAGCTTTCTCTTCGGATACGCGATGCCCTTCACAAACACAGGCGTGAAGGTCAGCTACGCGTTTGACAGCAAACTCTCCGCCATGTTGATGGTGGCCAACGGATGGGACACCGTGGACAGCGTTAACACGGTTAGAACGCTGGGCGGACAGTTTTCGTATGCGCCCTCAGCCGCCACGAACGTTTCTTTCAACTTCATTGCCGGACCCGAGCAAAGACATGACGACAATGACTGGCGCGAAGTATACGAGATCGTGGGTACCTGGAAGCCGCGCGACCGATTGACGCTCGGCGCCGATGGGCTTTTCGGCCGCGAAGACAATGCGATCCATCTGTCCTCGGGCCAATATCAAAACGCGGCGTGGGGTGGCTTTGCCGGTTATGTGCGCTATGCTTTTCCTCCGCGCTTCGCACTCGCATTTCGTGCCGAAGCCTTCGATGACTCCGGCGGAAGCCGCACCGGCGTATCCCAGGTGCTGAAGGAGCTCACCCTGACCCCCGAATACAAGCGCGACATCCCGTGGTCGCACTTGAGTCGAAAGCTGAAGTTCTTCGACGCGGCTTGCGTGGTGCGCAGCGACATCCGCGCCGATTTCTCCAACCAGGACGTCTTTCAACAGGAGGGCCATTATCGGAAACTGCAGTTCACCACGGCGGTAAACGTGATATATCTGTTCTGACTTGGTGGGCGTTCGGGAAAAGTGAAGTAAGATCGCAAATACAAGGCATCGATGTTCAAGCGGTGGAGCATACGCTCCTGCGCGCCGCCGCGACCCAAAAACCACCATCCATAAAAGAGGGGGAACAATGGCCGATTCCAGGAACGATCTTAAGCGAGATGGTAGCGGAAACATCATGACCCGGCCGGTCATGGGCTGGGAGATTGGCCCCTTGGCTGAAACCGCCTTGCTTCTGATCGTGCGCCATGCCGGATCCGCTGAAGAATTTGAAGCTGGCGGGGAGACCACCCAATTATTGCTAACGCCGCAACAGGCCCTGCTTCTGGCGGAAGCACTGACCAAATGGGGTAGCACTCTCCATCGTGCTCCGATCGATCCGAATGCGAATTGAGGTTGCCGCTGATTCCAAGAGAAACTTGTCCGCCGGCTGACAGAGCCAATGCGGTATGTTGCGGGGGCAGTACCGACTCGCCGTTTAAGCAGGAATAGTGACCACAGCGGTGCACGGTTAGCACTCAGGACCTACTTCACGTTAACGGTAATCACCTGGGCGCCGGAGACGACATAATCCAGCGGCGTGGACGATTCGTTGACCGCCGATTCGCCGGTGACGATCATCTCCTGCGTGCCGCGCATGCCTTCCATCACGTTCATTACGGAGAGGGGCAGCGCGGGCATCACTTTATCCTCCACCATGGCTTCGGGGTTGGATTCGAGCAGCGATACGTAAAGCCGCGCGTTGGTGTGTTCCTTATTCAGCAGAGCTATGGTCGAAGCAAGATCGAGCCTGCGGCCCAGCGCAGGCGGCATGCGGCGCAGGCGATCGAGGGAATCGCCATCACTGATCAGGATGCGAAGCGTGCCGCGCGGAGTGGAGGTTGGAATCTTGACGGGAATCTGCCGCACGATTTGTTCACCGCGATACCGCCGCAACACCGCTTCCACGGTGATTTCATCACCGGGACGGGCTTCGGTTACGTCAGTACGAGCGGTTTCCAACCGCGCCCAGCGGCGTTCTTTCACCAGGTCGAGTTCCAGTTCGACGCCCTTGATGTCCGGGCGCGCGTAGGGGTTTTCGTAAATGCGATTGAAGCGCTCCCCCACCGAGGCGGCCACCATGAGCGACGTGGGCGAACCCACATCCGCCGGCGCAAACATGTTCTGCAGATTTACCGGGGAGAAGCCGGAAACATTGATGCGCCCGTTCAGGCGGTAAGTCATGTCTTCGCCAAAATCATTGACGCCTTGCAACGCCTGGAAAACAGTTGCCATCATGGCCACGGGGGTAATCTTCCCGTTGTTAAGTACCTCGTAATGAAACTGCTTGTCTTGTGCTGCCCCGTGAATGGAGAGCGTTACCGGAATCATGCGGGCTTCTTCACCAAAGCGCCCCAAAATTCCGGTGTGACGGTCCTGCACGAAAGCGCCAGCCACCTCGGTGACGTTGACAATCTTGAAGGCGTTGGCGGGAGAGGCCAGTGTGGCCAGCACCTGCGCCTTATACATCGGCATCTGCACCTGGCCAAACTGCAAAATGGGATGTCCGCAAGCCAGCAGGCGATTGGCGTCGATATAGGTGACGGTGCAGGTGGCGGCAACGTCCATGTCACCCCGCACCAGAACGGCGCTGACCGCTGAACCCGGCTCCAGCGGCTCTGGCTGCCTGGTGTCACTCACCGAACCCACACCCATGACCGGCACAATGCCGGCATCCGCGAATTGCGGGGCGAAACGCTTGACGGTAGCTTCGCTGAAGCCGTTGAATACCAGTGGCGTATCGATGGGCTGCATGTAATTGGCATGGGCTGCAACCGCAGTGCCCGCCGCAGAAAGTCCAGTGCCGCCCGGCGAGACCGGCAATCCAGGGCCGGACGTTCGGCTGGCATCATGTCGCTCTATTGCGACCGCAGGGCCGCCGTCGGCCGGCATAGTGGAGTCCAGCGCGCTAATTTCCAGCATTTCTTCGATGGGAGTTACGCCGGCGATCGGTTCCTTGGAAAATTCGCCGATGCGGAATGCAATTGCGCCCGCCAGCTTGCCGTCGATATACACCGGGCTGCCGCTCATGCCCGCGACCACTCCGGTGTATTCCACTTTCTTGCCATGCAGACGTACGAGGATAACGTCGCCTTTGGGGCCATTTACATTGCGCAAAACGCCCAGGACTTCAACATCCATAGGTTCAGGCTTCACGCCTTCGAACACCGTGTAGGCCACGCCCTTCATGCCGGCGCGAACCTGGTCGACGGGAAACACATTGGGAGTTTGAGCGGCGATCGATCCAGCCAGCAGCAAACACAGCAGGAACGGAAGAAACAACAGGACTGCTCGTCTCATAGGGAACAACTTGGAAAAGCGCTGACGGCGGCCTTGATCACCCCGCAATTTAGACCACAGATTACAGCAGCTATACGTTTATATTAGCATGGAGGTAACGAGGCACTTTCGGCATTCGCATGACTTCAGTAACCCATTTTTCCAGTGCAATTCGAGCTTGCACGCAAGCGGCAATTCTCTTGGCTCTTGGCTTCGTGATTACGTTTGCAGCACC
>JBEKOS010000302.1:0-5997 GCA_049521535.1 Terriglobales bacterium
ATAAGCTGTCGCCTGCAACACCTCCCGCTTTCTGCGGAGTGCGGCAAAGCACACAATGATTACTGCGGCCAACAACGGGGCCACCGGACCCTTGGCTAGCGTTCCCAAAGCAAGAAAGCCGTAAAAGCCTACCAGCCAGCGCCCCCGCCGACGTGGCTCCGTCCCATCACGCTCAAGCCACCACTGGATCCAGCAGAGCATGGCAATGGTTACACTGGCAGTGAGGGGCATGTCGGTCGAGCCAGCCCGCCCAAATCCCACAATGAAGGCGCACGAGGCCAGAATCAGCGCGGCATCCAGTTGCACACCGTACCGTTTCGTGCCGCGCCCCACAAAGCGCCACATGAACAAGTACACCGCCAGCACACAAGCCGACGCGTTAATCGCCCCCGGCAGACGCGCTGACCAGTCGGACACGCCGGTAAGGGCATACGACAACATTGTCTCCCAGTAGTACAGCACGGGCTTTTCCAGCCACGGCTTACCGTTTAACAACGGCGTAACCCAATCACGGCGGTTGAGCATTTCGCGAGATATCTGGGCGTAGCGGGGCTCATCGGCGCCGACAAGGCCGACGCTATTTAGGCCGAAAAAGAACAAGAACCCGCAAAACGCCACCAGCAGGAATATCTCCAGCCATGGATTCCTGCGTAACTGCCGCGACCCCGCGCTGGATGGATTCACTTCTACCCTCACTCTGAAGCCGTCATTTTGGCGTCGGGTTGAAGTTGCGCCAGGACCTGCGTGCAAACTTCGGATAGCGTCCCGGTAAGCGCGCACCCGCTGGCGCATACGTGCCCGCCGCCATCGAAGTGTGCGGCTATTTTTGCGACGTTTATGGCGCCTTTGCTGCGCAAGCTGGCACGCCAGCGCCGCCGATCCGCCAGTTCACGAAAGAAAATGGCGACTTCCACGCCTTCAATCCCCAGCGCCCAGTTGGCAAGTCCTTCGCAGTCCTCATCGATGGCACCGCAGGCATCCATGTCCTCACGGGTAACGTGCATCCACGCCAGCTCGCCCTCGCGATGCAGCTTGGTCAGGGCGGTGCCGAGCAAACGCATCTTCGCGGTAGGATTGGAAAAATATACTTCCCTGGCGATTTTCACTGGATCCGCGCCCGCCATTACCAATTCACGGGCTAACGCAAAGGTGTCGGCATTCGTTCCTGCGTAGCCGAAGGCGCCGGTATCTGTAAGAGTGGCCGTATAGAGACAGGTTGCGACCTCAGGGGATATTGGCAGGCCGGCCTCCCGCGCGAGCCGGAAAATCAGTTCCGCTGTGGCACACGCGCTGGGATCGATCCAGTTTACGTCGGCAAACAGCCGCCCGCTATAGTGATGATCGATGTTGATAAGAAATTTTCGATCGAGCCCTTCCAGACCGGTCCTCTCGAGGCCGTCGCATTCCAGCACGATGGCGGCTTCATAATTGTCCTGAACAAACGGCGCCTGGATTACGCGGTCGGTAAAAGGCAAAGTACGATAGATCGCCGGCACGGCATCGCGCATGACCACATCCGCTTGCTTTCCCATCTGACGCAATAAGGCTGCGCAGGCAAGAACTGAGCCTATCGCGTCCCCGTCGGGACGGGAGTGCGAAGTAAGGACGAAGCGCTGGCGACACTCGATCTGCTGGAGTACTTCTCGCAACATGGAACTGAGTAAGGTACCAGAGTAGCTGCGGAAAGCCAACTGCCATTTGCAAAATAAACTGTGGAGTTCTTAACGATCAGGAGGATTTCCACCGACTCATTGGCGCCGTACTTGGACGGTAACGAGGAACGCCTAAGCTTTGCGCTTATTGATTCGCTGCAGCAATTCGTCGATGCGAGCGCCGTATTGCTGGGAGCGATCGAGGGAGAAAAATAACTCGGGAGCCTGCCGCAGGCGCAAACGACGGACCAGTTCCCGCCGGATGTAGTTTCGCGCGGCCATCAGGCCTTCCAAACTTTCGGTTGCGGCTTTGTCGTCGCCATCGACAACCACGAATACGTGGGCCGAGCGGCCATCTGGGGCGAGATGCAATTCGCTGACGCTCACCAGGCCAATTCGCGGATCGCCAAGCTCGCCCTCGACCAGAGCAGTGATCTCCTCGCGCATGGCTTCGCCCATCCGCTCACGGTGATACTTGGCACCCGGGTTCTGCATGACAACTGTCTCTTCTGTCGGCCTGGGCTTGCTTGTACCCAAGTGAGGCGATGGTCGCATTCGTCCAGCCCCGCCGCAAGACCATTCTAGCTGGACGTGCTAATTTTCCCAATTCACCGTATCATTATGGAGTTTTCTACCTCACAGCGAGGAAGTTTCTCATGAGCACGCAATCATCCGGTTCTTCAGCCTCCGCGGGAACAAAGAAATTCCAACCCTATGTGCCGCCGTCCATGCAGATGCGCGAATTCACGCTTCGCGCCGTCTTGTTGGGCCTGGTGATGACAGTTGTACTCGGTGCAGCCAACATGTACCTCGGGCTGCGTGCCGGTATGACCATTGCCGCCACTTACCCGGCCGCAGTAATCGGCATGGCGATTTTGCGACTGATGAAAGGCTCTATTCTTGAGGAAAATATCGCGCGAACCATCGGTTCCATTGGCGAATCAGTCGCTGCCGGAGCTGTATTTACTATCCCGGCGTTTTACCTGGCAGGTGTATGGCCAGCATTCGACATAGAGCACGCATACTGGCCTTCGATGGCACTCATGGCGGTCGGCGGAACGCTCGGTATCTTGTTTGTGACCTTGCTGCGAAGGGTCATGGTGGAAGATCCGGAATTGCCGTTTCCCGAGTCAGTGGCGGCCTCGGAAATTCACAAAGCCGGCCAGCAGGGGGCAAAAGCCGCCAAAATTCTGTTCGCCAATATGGGTATCGGCGCGGTAGTTCTTTTCCTGGGTGCGATCAATATCTTCGCCGCCAGCCGCGAGTTTCTCGTGCATGTGGGAGAACTCGGCCGCAGCGCAGTCAAGCTGACGAGAGCACCTGGGTCGCCGAACGTAGCCGCCGGGGCCATGTCCACGTTTTCGGCGCCAGCGATCAGCCCGGCGTATTTGGGCGTTGGGTACATTATCGGGCCACGGTTGGGGGCATTGAATTTCGCCGGCGGAGTGTTTGCCTGGGGCTTGCTCGTTCCGCTTCTGGGCTTTTTTCTTGGCCCGCAACTCGCAGCCGGAGTACCGGACGAGGCTGCCTGGTCCGGTGTTGCATTCGGAATCTGGTATCACATCGTCCGTCCGATTGCGGTCGGAGGCATGCTGGTGGGCGCGTCTTTCACATTGTTCCGCATGCGCAAGAGCCTCGGCATAGGCATCAAGCGGGCGGTCGCTGACCTGAGGAAGTCGACGGTGAAGCACGAGGCCGCGGACCGCACGGAGAAAGACCTGAGCAGTAAAGTGGTGTTCTCCGGCCTGGTGGCGGTGCTTGCCTGCATGGTCGCCCTGTATTTTTACTTTACGCATGCGATCGGCGCAGCAGCCGTCGCAGCGTTGATCATGATCATTCTCGGTTTTTTCTTTGCTGCTGTTTCGGGAAACCTGGTCGGCATGATCGGTTCGTCGAATAATCCCATTTCCGGCCTTACGCTATGTACCTTGGTAATCTCGGCACTATTGATGGTTGCCATGGGGCTCCGGGGCAGCGCCGGCATTGCTGCGGTATTGGGAGTTGCCGCCGTGGTTTGCGTGTCGTCGGCCGTCGCCGGTGAAATGCTGCAGGACCTTAAGGTCGGCCATATCCTGGGCGGCACACCCGCGCGCATGCAAATTGGCGACCTCTTCGGCATCATCGTTTCCAGCTTGACACTGTTCTTCCCATTGATGTGGCTGCACCGGGCTTATGGATTTGGCAGCCCGCAGCTTTCGGCGCCGCAGGCGGGATTGATGGCCTCGCTGGCGCAAGGAATTGTCGGTGGCAACATGGCTTGGCCGCTGGTGGTGGTCGGCATCCTGATGGGCTTTGGCCTGATCCTAATCGAGGTTCGCAGCCCCATGCTGTTCTCAGTAGGCATGTACCTGCCGCTGGAGACTACCTTTGCGATCTTTGTGGGCGGTCTCTTCCGCTGGGGGACCGACAAGCTCCGCGATCGCGCAGGCTTGAACGACGCACAAAAAGCACGCGTCGAAAATGCCGGTGTGCTGACCGCATCGGGCCTCATCGCGGGCGAGGCGCTATGCGGACTTGTAGTCGCCGGTTTCCGCGCCGCTGAAAAGAGCAAAGGACACGCCATTCTGCCGGATCTGGCCTGGGCCGGGAGCGGGTGGCTTTCGATATTGGTATTGATTGCGCTAGCTACGTTGATGATCAAGCTGCCGCTGGCTAATGCCGGTCATCCCGATGAGCCAGCGCCGCCAACGGCCATCATGTGAGCCGGATCAACCGCTGATTGCAACCCATTCAAACGAATTGCCGCAGATTGAATGCAGCCGATTTTCCAATGTTCTTGCTTTATTTGAATCTGCGGTTATTTTCCCAATGTCCATCGCCGAAAACATAGCCGCAGTTCGCAGACGGATGGAATCGGCGGCCCGAAGAGTTTCGCGCTCACCCGGCGACATCACGCTCATGGCGGTGAGCAAGACCTGGCCCTCTGCCAGCATTCTAGCGGCATGCGAGGCGGGTATTCGCGTATTTGGCGAGAACCGGGTGCAGGAGTTTGCCACCAAAGCAGAACTGCTCCGCGACCTGAAGGAAGTCGAGTTTCACCTCATCGGCCATTTGCAGAGCAACAAGGCTGCAAGGGCGGTGGAGTTGTTCGACGGAATCGACTCACTGGATTCATTGCGGCTCGCACAGAAACTTAACGAATCAGCGGGACATCGCGGTCGTCCCCTGCCCGTGCTTGTCGAAATTAATTCCGGTGGAGAAGAGCAGAAGAGTGGTTTTGAAGCGGGCAGTAATGAGCTCGATGAATTGCTCTCGGCAGCTTCGGCTCTTACTCATCTCGAGTTTCGCGGACTAATGACGATTCCGCCGTTTACCGAAGATCCGGAAGGGGCACGCCCATTCTTCCGGCGCTTGCGGGAGTTGCGCAACCGGTTGGCCGAAAGGAAGCCGGCTGGCGTGTCACTCGACGTGATATCGATGGGCATGTCGCACGACTTCGAAGTGGCGATTGAAGAGGGTTCCACCTGTGTGCGGGTCGGAAATGCAATCTTTGGTGCAAGGGCACAAGCTCATTTGTGATTGATAGTTTGTAATTTCAGGACCTGGGCAGTCGTGCAAGCTACCGACCGCAGATTTCAAGGTGCAAATGATCCTGGTTCGCGACACACCGCAAGGCGCAACTTTCGGGGTGAGAATTCACCCACGGGCAAAGCGAGACGCTTTTGCGGGAGAACACGACGGCTTGTTGAAAGTCAATCTCAGTGCACCACCCGTCGAAGGCAAAGCGAATGAAGCGTGCATAGCCTTCCTGGCGGGTGCCTTGGACGCAAGGCGTTCGTCAATTACCATAGTCGCGGGTGCAACCAGCCGACAAAAGGTGATTCGCGTATCCGGCGCCACAGCAGACGATTTGCGCGCGAAGTTACAGGCCCTATCGCAGGCATAGACGGGCCTGCGCGGGGTAGATCGTCATGCCTGCTCGTGTTGATTGGGTTGCCCGTTGATCTGTTTGGCAATCTGGCTGAATTCGTGTCATTCAACGGTTAGTTGGGGAGAGTGAATGCTGTACATCATCGTACTTGCCGTCATTGTCGCGGTACTGTTGGGGGTCAGCATTTGGAAGACCCGCTCCGTGCATACCAAGGCAGATTTTCTGGTCGCCGGCCGTTCCCTTCCAGCTTACGTTCTGGTATTCACCCTGCTCTCGTCCTGGATCGGAGCGGGATCACTGTTTGCGGGCGCCGAAAACGCCTTCAAGAACGGTTTTGCCGCGCTCTGGCAGCCTGCCGGAGGCTGGGCGGGACTGCTGATCATTTACTTTGTAGCGCCGCGCGCCCGCAAGTTCGCACAATTCACCATTCCCGATCTGCTCGAAACACGCTACAACACGGCCGCGCGCATTCTT
>JBEKOS010000303.1:0-5991 GCA_049521535.1 Terriglobales bacterium
CCTTCTTGCTGGCATTGGCACTGGTAAACGCGCCTTTGACATGTCCGAACAGCGTGGACTCAAGCAGATCGGCAGGCATGGAGCCGGTGTTCACAGGCACAAAGGGCCGGTCCTTGCGCGTTGAATTCATGTGGATCGCCTTGGCAATCAACTCTTTGCCGGTGCCGCTTTCGCCCTGCAGGAGAATCGTCGAGCGGCTCGGTGCCACCTGAGCCACCAGGTCAAAAATGTGCAGCATGGGCTCGCTCTTGCCCACGATGTTGTCGAAGTTGTATCGCTGCTTGAGGGCCCGCTTGAGCTGAATATTCTCTTCCTCGGCGCGGCGGCGGCCGATGGAAGCGCGGATGTCGGCCAGAAGCTTTTCATTGTCCCAGGGCTTCTGGATAAAGTTGACGGCACCGCCCTGCATCGCACGCACGGCGTTCTCTACCGTGCCGTAGGCGGTAATCATCATGATGTTGATTCCGGGATCGCGCTCTCGCACTTCGGCCAGTACCTCGAGGCCGTTCTTGTCGGGCAACGCAAAATCGAGCAGGATCAGGTCGAAGGTATGCTCTGCAATGCGGGCCAAGCCGTCTTCGCCCGAATCGCTGGTTTCGACTTGAAAACCCTCCAATTCCAGCAGCGTCTGGAGAGATTCTCGGATGGCAGCTTCATCGTCAATGATCAGAACAGTCCCTGGGGAAAGCCGATCCCGCTCCTGCCTGAAGGGCTCCCCGATGCGAGGAGCGGTTCCCTGCGGCGACCCGGAAAACATCGAAGATGCGAATTCAGACATTGACAGCCTTCCTGATCATAGGGAACTCGAGATGGAATGTGGTTCCGTGCCCGGGTTCGCTTTCCACCCTTATCTTCCCGGCGTGTTCCTGGATGATCCCGTAGGTCACGGCGAGGCCAAGTCCCGTACCGCGGCGCTGGCCTTCACTCGCCGAATTCTTGGTGGTAAAGAACGGATCGTATATCCGGTGGATATGCTCCTGGGCGATGCCAACGCCGCTATCGGATATGGCAATGCTGACGTTGTCGCCATTGCGGCTGACCACGCGTAACGTCCCACCCGCAGGCATGGCATCGCGAGCGTTCAGGAATAAATTGAGGAACACCTGCTGCAGCTTTCCGGTATTGCCCTGAATGCGCGGCAGGCTGGCTGCCAGATCGTGGTCCACCCGAATCTTCGACACCTTGAACTGATGTTCCACCAACGTGAGCGTATCCTGAATGATCTTGTTGAGGTCCACCTGGTCGAATTCAGTGCCGCTGGTGCGGGAGAAATTCAGCAGGTTATTCACGATCTCCGAAGCGCGGAAGACCTGGCGGTTAATGCGGTCAAGGAGGACTGACTTTTTTTCGTCTTCCCGCAGTTCCTTCGTCAGCATTTGCGCATAGCTTGAGATTACTGCCAGCGGGGTATTCACTTCATGCGCAACACCTGCGGCGAGCAAACCGACTGAAGACATCTTCTCCGCCTGTGAAAGTTGGGATTCCAGTTCCATGCGCTCGGTAATGTCGTCCACGATAATCAGCCGGCCGATCACATTGAATCCGCGCGTAACCAGGGGCGCGATCGCAATATTGGCCAAGCGCGATGTGCCGGGAGTGTCGAGCCGGAACTTATACAGGTTTCGGATGCCGGGATTCTGCCGAGTCCGGTAGAACTCCTGCGCGAACCGATGAGGGAATACCTCGCCGATGGGCCGGCCAAGAACCTCCGCGCGTGGCTTGGCAAACATGACCTCCATCTGGGGATTCCAGAACTCGATGCGGTCTTCGAGATCAATCGCCAGCACCCCCACGCTAATTGACTCCACTATATTCTGATTGAAGTCTTTCAGCCGTTCATATTCCTGGACTTTTTGCTCCAGCGACTCGTAAAGCCGTGCATTCTGTATGGCAATGCCCAGATAGCGCGCCAAGGTGACCACGAGTTCAACATCTTCGCTGGTCAGGAAGTCGCCATGCTTGGTTTTGCCCAATCCGAGAACGGCCACAACGCGGTTCTGCACTGTGCACGGGATGTAGTAGTTCAGGTCGAGCTGCGCGATCGCGGCCTGTGCGGTCGGCGTCTCCCTTGGCGCATAGTGCGTATTGTCAAAGAACAGGTGCCCGGCATTCATTTCCGGCCGGCGGCGCGTAAGGAAAGTCAGGTCGAGGCGGCGCATCGTGCCGATTCCGAACGACTGCGCCAGAGCGAAATGTTCCGCGTCTTGTTCACTCGCGAGAAAAATGGCACAGCGATCCACCTCCAGGGTGCTCGACAAGCGGTCGGCAATGGACGTCAACATCTGGCCCAGGTCGGTCTGGGCGCCCAGCTCGCGGCCGAATTCAATCAACGTCCGGCGATAGTCATAGCGCTTATGGTAGAAAAACAAGTCCAGCCGGTCCTGGATCCAATTCTTGATGGGCTCAAACAGCAGCGCGGTTACGGCAATGGCGATGATGAGCCCGCCCGTACCGGTGGCGGGAAACCTGGTCTTGACGATCTCCACCACCAGACCGACGGCGGTGAAATAGAAGCCAATCACTGCGGCGGCGGCAAGGGTATAAGCCATACCGCGTTTGAAAATTAGATCAACGTCCATCAGCCGGTAGCGGAAAATGGCGTAGCCGAAGGTCAGTGGCAATAACACGAGTGACAGCACGGACAGCTTGACCCACGCAGCGGGAAGGTCGCCGTGCAGGAAAGTGATTACGTATGCCAACCAGGGGAGGATGGCCAGGCTGGTGCCGCGTGTGACCCACTTCATTTGCTGGCGAAGGATTGACGTCCCGGCATGTTTGTAGGTGTGCCACAGGACCGCCACCGCAAGCAGGAATAAAACGGCTGCATGCAGCAGTGACAAGCGGTCGAGGTTCCAACGCAAACGCTCGCTTGCCGGCGCCAAATCAAAAGCAGCGATGCGCAGGCCAAGAATGACCGTTGCCGGGAAATAAATCACAATGGGAAGCCAGCGATGGCGCCGCAGCACGCCCTTGGTTTCCGGAAATGCCAGCACAAAATGGAGGAACAGGGCCGGCTGCAAAAGTTCGGCTACGACGTTAAACCAGTAAATGATCTGGTCGAATTCGTTCAATTTCCCGGTGTAATGAAAGCCATAGTAAACGAATGAAACCAGGCAGAAGATGTAGAAATGCGCGGAGCGGGGCGCAGTCCAGCGGCGCAGCAGAACGTAAATTCCAATACCGAGATAAAGCAGGGCAATAAACCGCCAAGCGGCGTTCATTGACCGGTCGGAGGGCGTAAGCACCACGTCCGGCACCTGGATCAGCACGCCACGACGGAGAAGGCTGTAGTTCGCTTTGTTCCAGACTCCCGAACGATTGAGGTCGCGGTCCAAACTGCTACTGTTGGTGACCGGATCCTCGTTGATCGCTACCAGTACGTCGCCAGGACGCAGGCCGGCGCGCGCACCCGGACCGGACGGATCAATTCGTTGCGCCTCTATTCGGCCGTGGCTCTCCACCCACCAGACGCCATCGTAAGGGATTTGATATTCGTGTTCTTTATTGAAATTGATCCAGGCGAAAGTGACCGCGATGACGGTCAGGAGACCGAGCAGGACGGCGGTGAACCGGGTTGTGAAATCCTTCGCCATCGGACTGTAAGGCGAACGAATAGCTTCCGAAGGACTCCCAACCTTTCCCTCGGCAATCGGACCCGGTAATTTTTGATGCAACTCTGCTGCCACGGTGACCGGCATTAGGCAAAAGCCAACCTGCTCAAAATGGGACATTTACACAAAAGTATCAATTTTATTGGATGGAAAATACAAGAATTAGTAGCAGGTTCCCTCATTTTGTATTCGGAAGAGCGAGAGAGAGGCCGACGTTTAGCAGTCAGGACTTAGAGGAAGTCAGGATTCAGAATTTAGGATTTGGAGCGTCGATCGCAGGATTCCACTGGAGGAGATTTGGCGCATCAACCAGTATCCGCGGCTCGCTCAAACTGCTAATTGGGGAATTGCGCGTTCCTTGGCAAAGGCACCTTGTCAAGTTCACCGTCTTCGCATAGGCCGTGGAAAAGGATGAATAGGGAAAATCTGCGTTCGCACGGGCTAGAATCTGTCCCATGTGGACCAATCAGCCGATTTACTTCGCTATCGTTGTCATAGCTGCCTTGGTTTGGCTAAAATTTGGCATTTACCCGATTCCACTTTTTGCCGCAGCCATAATTCTTCTGCTATTGTGGTCCCGACTGAAACACCCGCAAACATGGAGAACGGATGGCTACACCGTGAGAGTCCAACGGGGATTCAGAGATGAAGCATGGATCCATTACGACGAGGCGGGACGCACCCTATCGCTTCGCGCCGAAGGATATGCGAAAAAAAAGAGCGCGGGGCTGCTAGTGTTCGACGAGAAGCTCTACTTTCCCCCTGCTTATGCGAATGCGCTGTCTGAACCAAGGATCGACGAGATTCAGAAGCGCATATCCGCAGGACTAACAGGGTCGAAGATTCGTCATGATTTTGTCCGAACGGGTTGGACATCGCGCGTTCAGCAAGCCAACTGATCCCGCGTGAGCTTAAGGCCGTTGAGATTGCCCAGGACTGTGACCGCGATAGTCTCGCCCCGGAAGAATTCGTTGGCTAGTTCGACCAGGTCAGGAATTGTGACCTCCTCCACGCGGCGAATGATCTCATCAAAATCAAGGAATACGCCGAAATACATCTCCTGCCGGGCCAGGTTCGACATGCGGGCGGTACTGGATTCAAGGCTTAGCAACAAGCTGCCCTTGAGTTGATCTTTGGCGCGGCGCAACTCATCCGCGGGTATCTCTTCAGACTTCAGCGCACGAAATTCCCTGACGATCGACTGCACCACTTTAGGTGCATTTTCTCGAGAACTACCGGCGTAAACTGACAGGCATCCCGTATCGCGGTAGGGATTCAGTTCGCTATAGATCGCATAAGAAAGGCCTTGCCGCTCGCGCACATTCTGGAACAGACGCGAACTCATACCTCCGCCCAGCACGGTGTTGAGGATATAACCCGCGTAGCGCTTCTCGTGCGTAATGGAGTGGGAGGGCACGCCGAGGCAGATTTGCACTTGCTCCAGCGATTTCTTATTGCGCAGAATGATTCGTGGGCGAACGACCGGCGCAGCTTCGTGCCACCCGTTCTTAGTCGCGGTGAGGTCCTGAAAGTGTTGCGCCACCAGTTCGACAAAGCGATCATGGTCGATGTTACCGGCCGCGCACACGATTAAATTGCCCACGTTGAAGTGCTTTGTCCAGTATTCCTGCACCAAGGGCTGATCGAAGCGACGGACGGTTTCCTTGGTTCCAAGTATGGGCTTGCCCAGTGGATGGTCCTTCCAAAAGTTTTGCGTAAAGATTTCGTGTACGAGGTAATCGGGGCTGTCCTCGTCCATCTTGATTTCCTCGAGGATTACGCCTCTTTCGCGAATAATCTCTTCATGTTTAAAGACCGGATTCAGTACCAGGTCGCTGAGGACGTCCAATGCGATGGGAACATGCTCGTCTAGTACTTTAATGTTGAAGCAGATGCATTCCTTGGCCGTGAATGCGTCCATGTTTCCGCCGATTGAGTCGACTTGGCGGGCGATCGCCTCGGCGCTGCGGTTGCGCGTTCCCTTGAATACCATGTGCTCTATGAAATGAGTAATGCCGTTCGCTTCCGCCGCTTCATGGCGCGATCCGCTCTTGACCCAGATGCCAATAGACACCGAACGAATGTGCTGCATCTGTTCCGTGAGAACAGTGAGGCCGTTAGGCAGCACCGTGCGCCTCAAATTTCGGAGTTCATCCACCATGCTTTCCCCCATCGAAAAGCCGCGCTGCTCAAATCTGCAAAGTCCTAGCCGGGAAACTACTGGTTCTCATCTGCCAGGTTGGGATCTGGATCGCCTGGCCCGGAATCTGGATTGGATAAGGAAGCGAAACCGCCTCTGCTGTAATCATACACAGCTTTGGGAGCGAGATTATTCTTGCGCCGGACACGCCGCAAGTAAAGTTTTGTAAGAGAACTGCGA
>JBEKOS010000304.1:0-5978 GCA_049521535.1 Terriglobales bacterium
CCGGCAGCTCCTGTGAGCCACCGAGCGCGGCGAAGGCCTATGTGTTCAATGCGACGGTGGTGCCGTCGGGCGATCTGGGCTACCTGACCTTGTGGCCGGATGGGGAGACGCAGCCGGTGGTGTCGACCTTGAATGCGGCGGATGGCGACATTACCTCCAACATGGCAATTGTGCCGAACAGTGACGGCAAGACGGATGCATACGCCAGCGGCACCACGCAGTTAGTGCTGGATATCTCGGCATATTTTGCGCCGTAGACCGGTTCGCGCCAAAGCCAGTGGCAGGCTCGAGCCTGCCACAACAGCCGGTCTGGAGACCGGCGCTACTCAAGACAGGCGATTGCGCCGAATCCGGTCGCAAGTACATCGGGTGTAAGGCCTGAATCAGAATTCTTTACAGAAACTATCCTGCCTCTTTCGAGTTCTAATCATCAAAGAAGGTGGTTAGTGTTTCCAGTGCTCGAGATATCCGGATATATATATGGAAAATACAGTTACGCTTGATCGAACCGCCGAAAAGAAGCTCACCCACAGACTGCCGGTACTTTTGCTTCCCGTGATCGTGCTTTGCTTAACCAGCATTGCGGGCGCCGAACTGGGTGGAACCGTCAGTTCCGTCCAGAGCGACCGGGAGTTCTTCAAGGGAACTGTCCAGGTGACGCATGCCGGCGCTTACGACGTGCACGGAATCAAGACCGCTGCCGGGAGCAGTATCCGCGAGTATGTTTCGCCGGATGGAAAAGTGTTTGCGGTCGCCTGGTCCAGCGCCGGGCACCCCGACATGAAGCAATTGCTGGGCACGTACTTCGAACAATATCAGCGCGTGCTCCAGGCCCCGCGAACCGGACGGGGACCGCTGAGCGTGCACGAGTCCGGCCTGGCAGTTGAGTTGGGCGGGCATCCCAGGGCGTTTACCGGCAGGGTTTACGTTCCGGGGCTTGTGCCCCAGGGCGTTGATTTGGAAAACATTCGATAGCGGAAAAATACATTCGGCCCGTCGTTACCGCGGATTCAGAACGATGCGAACGGATTCGACAGGGAGTTTGGCCGCGTCACCCCATTTCGTATTGATCCGTGTTACTCCGCGGTTAGTTGGCGACTTCTGATTGGAGCGGGCAAGGAGGCTTCGTGCATAGGTTATTTTTCTCATCCAGGTGTTGGTCGGTAATATTACCCGCGATCCTGGCGGGTTCAGTTCTGGGAATTGCCGGATGCGGAAGCGGATCTTCTTCGTCGTCCTCGTCGGGTGGCAACAACATTGCCCCGGCGGCAGCAAATGTGGCGGCCATCGTGGTGGATAGCGGCCCGACGGCGCTGACAGATATGGGATCGGGCTACGTCAATGGCGCCTTCGTCTCAGTCACGGTTTGCAATCCTTCTGCGACCACCAGTTGTCAGACCATTGATCATGTGCTGGTGGATACCGGCTCCATCGGCCTTCGCCTGCTTTCGGTGACCGGCGATGGAGAATTCAGCCTGGATCTTCCCAATCAGACCGACACCGCCGGAAATCCGCTCAGCGAATGCGCGCTGTTTGCGGACAATGTGAGCTATGGATCCGTGCGCCTGGCAAACGTGCAGATATCGGGGGAAAAGGCCAGCAACGTCCCTATGCAGGTCATAGGAGATTTGACGTCGATACCGGTCGATTGCGCCAGTGCCGGGCCGATTGAAGATACCCTCGCGACCCTCGGCGCGAACGGCATATTGGGAGTTGGACCCTTCCCCCAGGATTGCGGTGAGGGTTGCCTGACCTCGGTTACGGAAAATTCCGCGATCTATTACTCCTGCCCGACTTCCGGCTGCGTAGACACTATTCTGACCAGTGTTGCGCAGGAGGTCACCGACCCGGTAGTCCTTTTTCCAACCGACAATAATGGCGTGATCGTGGAACTGCCGTCGATTCCCATCGCCGGCGCGAACAACGTCGCAGGCTCACTGGTGTTCGGCATCAATACCGAGTCCAACAACGGATTGGGAGCGGCGACGGTTTTCCCGCTTGATACGGGCACGGGCAACTTAGTCACAATTTTCGGTGGTTCTCAATTGAACGAATGCGGATTTGTCTCGTCGAGCGGCCAGCCAGTCTGCGGATTTATCGACAGCGGCACTAATACATTCGCCACCGTTGATCCTTCTCTGCTGGCTTGTTCAGACAACACATCCTTCGCCTGCACCAACAAAACCTACTCCGGCTCAACCGTGGAAAACGAAGGCGCCACTGGCTCTCCTACGCAAGGCGTAAGTTTCAGCGTGGAAAGCGCAGATACGCTATTCGGCCAATCCAATTGCTGCACGGCCTACAACGACCTGGCGGCGCCCGGGGGCGGAACCACCTGGGACTGGGGCTTGCCGTTGTTCTTCGGGCGCAATATTTACAGCTCGATTGAGGGCCAAACGGTCAGCGGACAAACCGCCAGCCCGTTCGTGGCGTACTAGCCGCACTATTTTTGATAGATATCGGGAAATTGCTGTTGCAGGTGAGCGACCTTCGGCGCGTCGTAGGTTGCGATGTACGGATTGTCCGGGTGTAGCGTGGCGTAGTTCTGATGGTAGGCCTCCGCCGGGTAGAAGGCTTGCAGCGGGACCACCTGCGTCACAATCGGATGAGGGAACGACTTTGCCTGGTCAAGCTGGGCGATATATGCTCCCGCAATATGTTTCTGTTCGTCATTGGCGTAAAAGATCACGGAACGGTACTGGCTGCCTGTGTCGGGTCCCTGGCGGTTGAGTTGAGTGGGGTCGTGCGCCACGGAGAAGAAAACCTGCAGCAGCCGGCCGTAGGAAATTTGCGCCGGATCAAAGGTGATCTTCACCGACTCGGCGTGGCCGGTTTCTCCACTGCTGACCGTTTCGTACTCGGCGGTGGAGGCTGAACCGCCAGAATACCCGGAGACTGCGCTCTTCACGCCCTTCACATGCTGGAAGACCGCCTGGATCCCCCAAAAACACCCGCCGGAAACTACAGCCGTTTGCTCTCCCGCATTTGCCGCCGGCGGGGCGTCAACCGCCGGCTTAGGAATAGCCGCGCTTCCACCACCGGCGCCGCCCCGGTTCCAGGCCACCGTAACGGCCAGAACGAGGATTATGACCGGCAGTGCAAGCTTGGCGGCCATGGGAAAAGTTCCGGATTCACGAATCATGTCATCACCCCATCTGCTGATTGGATTCGGATGCTGCGGAAAAGTTGGGATGAATATAATGGATAATGAATCGACCTTTGCCAATGCCTGGACCGCGATTTCCGACGCCGAAACCAAGATTTGACCTTTTTGTCATTTGTCCCGGCAATTCGTGCCGCCTGAAAACCGACCCCATACGGCTGCTGGTTCCGTTGCCGCTGCCCAAGGATGTCATGCGGGGTCTTTGGCCCAGCCGCGAGCGGCCTTTATATCTTGCGTGCCCTGCCTGTCATGAAGTATCCGTATACGGTCAAGCCTTCTTTGGAGACTTTGTGGAACAGGAAAACAGAGCTTGGCTTTCGATATCGTTCCGCTGCGGATGGGAAGGCTGTACCGTTCCGGCAGAGTTTCACGTCCTAATCGATCGCAAGGCGAATGCCGTCAAGCAGGACGAATTACGCCACTTGCTCAATCGAGGACACTGGAAAGGCGTCCTACCCTGCGGGCATCCGGTAATCACTGCCGGTGACAAAAAGGTCGTGTTTGAATGGGTTGCGGGAAGAATACAAGGATATGACGCGGCCGACCCTCGTTGGGAGAAGCTCTAGGAGTCGACCCTGCAGCTTCACTCCGAGATGACGCCGGTATTCATTCGGTTCCCCTCTCGCAATCGGAAGTCCAAGAATCTCCGCTGACGCTCAGTTTGCCTGAGGCGCAAAAAATCACTACGCATGAGAGCCGCGGACGCGACTATACTATGGTACCAACACCTGTAGAGTGAGATTGCGGAGACATCGGTTTGGGGTGCGGATATGTCGCCCGTGGGGAAAGGCTCAGTTAATAACCAGCGGATTGACTCCTGGAAGGAAATTGCTGCCTTCTTCGGTCGCGATGAGCGCACCGTTAAGCGGTGGGAAAAAGAAAGGGCGCTTCCTGTCCACCGGGTTCCTGGCAGTGAGCGGGGCGGCGTCTTCGCCTACCGGGGCGAGTTGACCCGCTGGTTGAATTCAAACCTCAAGGACGAAACCAAGGACAAAGCGAATCCCCGGCCGGCGCACATTGGAGAACTCGTCGAATTCCCCACACTCGACGAAGAAGGCGCCCCGATCCTGCCGTTTTCGAACGCTGGTGCATCTGTCCCGGTCACTAAGGGCCCGTTTTGGAAGCCGGTCAGGGGCGCCTGGCTACTGGCCATTGCCGCCATCTTGATCGGCACAACCTTTGCGATTCGTTACGCCGGCCGCCTTTTCCGTGGGAACATGCCCAGCACGGAAACAAATCAGGGCCGTGTTCGTCATGCGCCGAATCCTGAGGCGCAGGAATTCTATCTTCAAGGACGCTACTACTGGAACCGCCGCACCGGAGACAGTCTGAAACAGGCGGTTGACGCGTTTATCCAGGCCATAGTCCATGATTCCGACTATGCCGAAGCCTACGCCGGCCTGGCTGCTACGTACGACCTGATGCCTGAGTACACGCCTATGCCCGCGTCAGTGGCCTATCCGCGCGCAATTGCAGCGGCCACGAAAGCGGTGGCGCTTGATGATTCGCTGCCCGAAGCGCACCGGGCGCTTGCCTTCGGGCTTTTCTATTGGAACTGGGAGGTTCCGCGCGCACTGGCAGAATTCCGGAAGGCGATTCAACTCGACCCGAATGACATTGAAGCGCATCATTGGTATTCAACTTCATTATCAATACTCGGCCGTTTCGACGAATCGCTCGTGGAGATTGACAAGGCACGCAGATTAAGTCCCGCCTCGCGTTCCATTCTCGCCGACCGGGCCCTGATCGTTGCTTCGGCAGGCGACCGCAAGAGCGGCATCGATGCCCTTAGAGAAATCGAACTGGCAGAACCGGATTTCCTTTCCCCGCCGCGTTACCTCGCGTCTTTGCTTTTGCAGAAGAAGGATTATCCGGGATTCATAGCACAAACCAGGCGCGCTGCCCTTATTTCCAACGATGTTCAGGAGGCGGCCATGGCGGAAGCGGCGGAGCGGGGATGGCAAAAGGGAGGCGAAGGGGGAATGCTGGAAGAGATTGCTCGCACGCAGCAAAAGTTCTTCGAAGACGGAAAGTCCACCGGCTTCTCCCTGGCTTACACATGCGCCCTTCAGCACCGGAAAAAGGATGCAGTGCGATACCTGCGGGCTGCCTTCGCCGCCCGCGATTTGTATCTTCTTACGATTGTTAGAGATCCCATCGATGGCAACTTGAGAGGCGATCCGGATTTTGAACAACTGAAGCGGCAGATGCAGGCTTACATCGATGGTTCCGTCAAGGACACTCCTGACCCGGGAGTGCAGGCAGGCAGGAAATAGTCACTCACCATTCTCCCCCTTTGTTTTCTTCACTTCGTCACTCTTTGTCGTTTGTTTGATCCGGGATTCCAGTCCCATGTCCCGCTTTGCCCCGTGCTGTCCCGTGTTGCCACTTGCCAGGTTTGTGCCGATTGGATAGGCTCAGCCCACGAGTTTGATCGGTGGGGTGGATTTCGTCGGGGTCGTTCGCAAAGAACGCATGCATACGTCAGGGGCAGGTCAGGAGCGCCTTGGTCTTCAAGCAGGTAAAAACCTCGCTGACTGGGAGGCCCTGATTAACCCGGTCAACACCGCCTACTGTCGAAGACGAAGGAGGAGCCAAGTGCGCTGCAAATCTTTGTTGCTCTCAATGGCTGGTGCAACTGTCGTTTTTCTGTCGTTTGTGTCGCAGAGTTTACCGGGATTCGCAGAAGCTTCGCCGCAAAATGACTGCCAGCCGCTGGCAGTTGCCCGCATTGCTGGCGCGGTTGATGACAATGTACGCATTTCGCTCCCGGGCAATGTTCACCCGATGGCGCGGGCCGAATTCGACTTGGGCA
>JBEKOS010000305.1:0-5969 GCA_049521535.1 Terriglobales bacterium
AGGGAAAACGAGAAGGATTTGGCGGATATTCCAGAGAATTTGCGTACCGGCATGCAATTGAATTTCGTCGATGACATGGATGAAGTACTTCATTTTGCACTGGAGCGCCCAATTTCGGAGGCAAAAACCAGTTTTTTGCCTGTGCCTATATTGCCGACAGCGCAGCCCGAGACAGAAGCCACCCAGTAGCATTCGGCCCCGCCAGTGGGGTGTGAACAAACATCCGCTTTCAATCCTGCACCTTCCCATCGGCTCGTGTTAAATTTTCACCATGGGGCACTAACTTAGACCACAGTGGTTTCTAAGGCCACTAAAAGGAGAGTGAACGGATGTCTCGTATTGCGAAATTCGCTTTGCTTATAGCGTGTATTGCCTGTGCATCTTCTATCATGGCCTCAGCGGCCAATGCTGCCAGCGCACAGCCTGCCCGGCAAAATTGGGGTTTCAAAGGCCAGGTGCACACTGCACTAACCCGGCACATTGCGCTGGGCACGGATCCGAGGACGCAGCCTAAGCTTTTCATTCCGCCGACATTGGCGTGGTTCGCTTTTGACCCGGCTGGAAACCTGGTGGAAGTTTCCAGCCAGCAGGATAAAAACGGAACTGTTATCGGGATTACCCATTCCGAGTTCGACAGTCAGGGACGGGAGACACGTAGCTTCACGCAACTCGACAGCAAGCAGATCGTGACCAACAACGAATACGACACCTTGCCGGATGGAGCGTTGGAAACGCGCCATTATAGCGATGGACAGCTCCAGATTCGGACCGTCGCACGGCATGATGCCGAGGGGCGGGTAATCGAATCCAGTACCTACGATTCCGGCAACCAGTTGATTAACTTTGCCACCTGGCGCTACGACGAGGCGGGACGCACGCAGGATTGGCTCGTCAATGGGCCGAAGAACGCGTTGAACATCCACTTGACCGACCGCTACGAGGGCGAAGAAGCGTTGGTGCGCAGCGGCCTGGATCCCATTGGAAAAGTCGTCTGGACGCTTTCCACCAATAACGGTGAACTTACGTCTTCCTGGATCGATCCCTCTTGCTCTTCAAGTCAGGGCGTCACGCCGGCTTATTGCCATGGGAGCATAGGCTGGACCGATACCGAGAAGGGTGTTACCACAGAGTACCGTATCGGCGATGACGGCGAGCTCCTGAAAACGATCCAGGATCACTTTGGACGGCCCGGCAATTCGGAGCCTGATACAGTTGAACTTTACGACGGCAACGGAAAGCTGCTGGAAAAGCTTGCCTATCAATATGATCGCGACAGCAACGGGAATTGGACCCGGCGTACAGTTTCCGTATGGGACGCAGTCGCAAATAACTTCGCGCCCCTTGCAGTTGACGAGCGACAACTTACGTATTACTGACAACAGTCCCCAGGTGCCAGTCGCCAGTTCGCAGCATGCATAACCTTCTCTGGCGACTGGCGACTGAGGACTGGAGGCTGAATTGCGTTATCTATGCAAGTTCGTGACATCGGCGGCCGAACCGCGGCAGTTTCCGCCGCCGACCGTGCCTGAAATTGCGTTCCTGGGCCGCTCGAACGTTGGCAAATCAAGCGTGATCAACTCCCTGTTGGGAGAAAAGATAGCCAAGACCAGTTCGACGCCGGGAAGAACCCGCACCATTAATTTCTTTTCAGTGCGCCTGCAAGGCGCACCTCGTCCGGAGTTTGTCTTCGCTGACTTGCCTGGTTATGGTTATGCACGACTGCCCCGCGATGTCACCGCGGAATGGCCAAGGTTCATAGACCCTTTTCTGCAACAGCGAAGCGCACTGGCGCTATGTATTTGTCTGATCGACGTGAATGTCCCCGCCCAGGCAAGCGATAGGCAGTTGATGGAGTTCCTGCGCTCGGCGCATCGGGAATTCCTGATCGTGGCCACAAAAACCGATCGGATGTCTAACAATCAACTGCGCAACACATTAGACAGGCTGAGGCAGGAGTTCCAGACGGAAGTCCTGCTTCCCTACTCGGCAAAAACCGGAGTTGGGCGGGAGGAATTGTGGAGGCAGATTAGAAATGCAATTGCCAGCCAGGGCTCGTCGGCTGTGGGCTGACTAGGCGTCGAGGTACAATCCGTTTGCGAGCTTCGCGGTTTAGCTGTGCTAATATTCAGGATATCCATTTGATAATCTCTGTTTGCTCAATTAGGAGGGCAGGTTGAAAGCACTGTGTTTGACTCTGGTTGTACTAATTTCTTCGTTAGCGATTGCGCAATCCGATCCCGCTTCGCAAAAGCCTAATTCGCAGACCGGCGCTGCGGCCGCATCGCAGGCGCAAGCACCGGCGAGCAAGAGTGCCGACGTTGCGCCGGACGCCGCCGTCATCACCATCGACGGATTTTGTGCGGCGAAAGACCCTAAAACCAACTCCTGCAAGACCGTGGTCACGCGCACCCAGTTCGAGCAGATGATCGCCGCGATCAGCGGAGGGCGCCCGATGAACGCTCAGAAGAAGCGTCAATTGGCCATGAGTTATGCTCAAACCCTGCTGTATGCCACTCAAGCTGAGAAAGACGGGTTGGATAAGACTCCTGAGGCCCAGGATCTTCTGCGACTTGTCCGGCTGCAGGTTGAAGAAGAAATGCTGAAGCGCTCCATGCAGAAGAAGGCGCAACCCTCCCCGGAGGATATTCAGAAATACTATAACGACAACAAGGAACACTACCTTGAATTGTCCTTCGAGAAAATCGTGCTTCCAGTTCGCCAATCCGGTGATGCCGGCGAAGACGCGGAAATGAAGGGCTACGCAGAAGGTTTGCAAAAGAAAGCGGCTTCGGGCGGTGACTTCGCCGCCCTGCAAAAGGAAGCATCCGAGAAGGCAGGCCAGCAGAATACTCCAGAAACCAAGGTGACAATGTCGCCAGCCCAGGTTCCGCAGAGCCACCAGGCCGTGCTTAAGCTAAAGCCAGGCGAGGTTTCGGAAGTGATTCAGGATGGGACCGGCTATTACATATACAAGTTGATCAAGCAGGACTATACCCCGTTGGACCAGGTCAAGGCACAGATCACGGGCGAGTTGACAAATCAGAAAATGAAACAACTGCAGGAACAGGTGTCGCAAGGATCCACTCCGACTCTAAATCCGGACTACTTCGCTTCGGGTCCGCCTGCCGGAGGCATGAGGCCGGCGCCGGGTGGAGTTCCACCTGCGCCACAGAGCACACCTCCGCCTAAGCTCAACAAATAGGAGCTTTGCAAAGGCCCTGCTGCAATTGTCCGGCCCCAAGTTCAGCACTTTTGCGCTGGACTTGGGGCCTTTGCTTTACCGCGCTGAAGGCACTTCCGGACTTTCGCGCAGTGTCTCAGCGATTGACATCTAATCTACGGGCGGTTTCCTGCAGCTTATAATAGAAAGATTGCGCAGACTCCTCCGCTGAGCTTGATAGTCGCCGGGGGCCTGCAGACAACTGGTTTCATGACTCTGCCAACCGAATCCATTCTGGCTCGCGGTGTGCGCGTTCACAATCTCAAGAACATAGACGTTGAGATTCCGCACGATGCCTTCGTAGTGATAACCGGTGTTTCCGGCTCAGGAAAGTCCTCGCTGGCTTTCGATACGATCTACGCAGAAGGACAGCGGCGCTATGTGGAGTCGCTCTCCGCCTATGCTCGCCAATTCCTGGAACGGATCGAGAAGCCGGACGCTGACGAAATCAGCGGCATAGCTCCAGCCGTTGCCATTCGTCAGAAAAACACCACCCGAAATCCTCGTTCAACGGTCGCTACCGCAACGGAAATATACGATTACCTTCGACTGTTATTCGCCCGTGTGGGACGCACCTTTTGCGCCCGCTGCGGCGCCGAGGTCAAGAAAGACACTGTGGACGAAGTGGCCGATCGGATCTTGGCTGCCGGCGAAGGCATTCGCTTCAACGTTCTGTTTCCGCTGCAGCCGATTGCCTCCGCGCGAAACGCACAAGCGAGGCCTCACGGCCCCGGCAAACGTACCAGGAGTATCGGCGTAGCCCAGTCGGATACCAACAAAGAGCGCCTGTTCACACTTCGTGAGCGCGGCTTTAACCGGCTTTTTCAGAATGGAAAGATTTTTGAATTCTCCACACCCGAATCATTGCTCGACATCAATTTTCTGGAACCGGTTTACGTACTGGTGGATCGCATTGTGACTTCTCCGGAAGTTCGCAGCCGCCTGGTAGATGCCATTGAGACCGGCTTCCGTGAAGCGGGCGAGGTGGTCTTCGAGCAGTCGCAGGCCGCCGGTCAGCAGTTCCCGGACCTGGAGACAGGCGCGGGAAGTCAGGCTGGTGGCAACGCGCAACAGGGGATCAGGTTCTCCCAATGTTTTGAGTGCAAACAATGCCTCACTCGCTACCCGGAACCTGAGCCGCGGATGTTTTCATTCAACAATCCCTTCGGCGCCTGCCCGCGCTGCCAAGGTTTCGGCAACACAACGGACTTCGACATGAATCTTGTGATTCCGGACAAGAACAAGACCCTGGCCGCCGGCGCCATCGAGCCTTGGACGAAGCCGAAGTACAAGCCACTGTTCCAGGAACTCAGGCGCTCCGCAAAGGAACTTGGAATCCCACTCGATGTTCCCTGGCGGGAACTCCCACCCGAGCAGCGCGAGCTCATCATCGATGGAAAGGGCAAGTTCCGGGGAGTACGCGGTTTTTTCCAGCACCTGGAGCGCAAGAAATACAAACTGCACGTGCGCGTCTTTCTAAGCCGGTACCGCGGCTACACCACTTGTTCGGACTGCGGCGGGATGCGATTACGACCGGAAGCTCGCCAAGTGCAAATTGCCGACCGGAATATCTCCGCGGTTTGTGCCCTTACCGTGGAAAACGCGGCAAAGTTTTTCGAAAGCTTGGTGCTCAAGCCCGAGCAGGCGCAGATTGCGGGCGATATTCTTGCCGAGATTCGCAGCCGCCTGCGATTCCTGGCGGAAGTAGGTTTGCAATATCTCACTTTGGACCGGTTGGCCTCGACGCTTTCCGGCGGGGAAGCGCAGCGGATCCAACTCGCCAGCGCATTAGGCTCGCGCTTGGTGGGCACGCTCTACGTGCTGGATGAGCCTTCGATTGGGCTTCATCCGCGTGATACCCATCAACTGATTAACATCCTGAAGGACCTGCGCGAACTCGGGAATACCATCCTTGTTGTTGAGCACGATCGTGACGTCATGCGGGCCTCTGATCGCATCATCGATCTTGGGCCGGGCGCCGGCGAAAATGGAGGCAACGTAATCGCGGCAGGGACATATGAGGAAATTCTGCGTGATCCTCATTCCCTTACGGGACGTTTCCTCTCAGGTGAATTGAAGATTCCCGTTCCGCCGCGCCGTCGCACGCCGGGCGTGCGGCAATTGAGAATAACGGGCGCCCGCGCTCACAATTTGAAAGGGATCGATGTCAGCATCCCGCTGCACATGATGGTTGCGATCACGGGTGTTTCCGGTTCGGGCAAATCGACGCTCGTCCATGATGTGCTTTTTCGCACGCTGAAGCAGGCGCTCGGCCCTTCCCTTTTGACCCGCAGCGATGCGACCGGGGAGAGGCCCGACGCAAACGACCCCACGCCTTCCGCCGAAGCCGGGGTCTCGGGTACGGAATTTATTGATGATGTCGTACTCGTGGACCAATCTCCGATAGGACGCACGCCACGTTCCAATCCCGTCACTTATATCAAGGCATTCGACGCCATACGGGAACTCTTCGCTTCCCTTCCCGAGTCGCGCAAGCGCGGTTACGCAACTGGACATTTTTCATTCAACGTGCCGGGCGGCCGCTGCGAGGCGTGTCAGGGCGACGGCACGGTCACGGTTGAAATGCAGTTTCTCGCCGATGTCGAACTGGTCTGTGAAGAATGCAAGGGAGCACGTTACAAGCCGGCTATCCTCGAGGTCAGTTACCGCGGCAAGAACATTCACCAAGTGCTCAACCTGACCGTAAAAGAGGCTCTTCACCTGTTTGCCTCCGCACCCAAGATCGTGG
>JBEKOS010000306.1:0-5967 GCA_049521535.1 Terriglobales bacterium
GTCGTGCGCCAAAATACGATGAATCACGCAGTCTTTGCCAAGTGCCCACGGTTTCAATTAATCTCCCTCACCGGTCGATTCATGGCTGCTAAAGTGGTAACTAACAACACCAAGACCCCTGCTCCGAGGAACATCCCGCTCAGGCTCCATTTGATGGCGACGCCGGCAGCCGCGAGCGACAGAGGCATCAGGCCAACGGCGGCGAACATCAGGACGCTCATGACCCGGCCCAGGACCGCCCGCTCCACGCGCTGCTGAAACCAGGCGAGCAATTGCACGTTTAGAAACCCGGCGGCGGCGCTCATCAGGAACAATACCGCGCCAAGAGTCCAAAGTTGGCTGAGCACCCCGATGACGGCGGTGCATATTCCAATCAGGGCACTGACACCGAGCAGCATTAGTCCACGCTTTCGCACCTTACGCAGGCCTGCCGCCAACACTCCGACCAGGCTGCCTGCCGCCAGTGCCGACATCAGCAGGCCGAACGCTGTCGGCGAGCCGAACTTCTGCTTGGCGATGAAGGCCACGCCGATGCTGATCGGGCCGGCGATGCAGAAGTTGAGCACTGCCGCCACCGACAAAAGGGAAGCGAGCGCCACATCGCTCTTGACGTATTGCAGTCCATCGAGGATGGAGCGCCACATGTTCCGCCGGGGTTTGCCGGATGCAGCTTGCGGCGGATCGGGCAGCCGCAAGAGCGCGCCGATGATGAAGAGGAAGCTTACGGCGTCGATGAAGAATGCCCATGCGGCGCCCAGTGCTTTGATCAACAGTCCGGCCGGTGCAGGCGCGATCAGGGTCGTGATCTGGGCGCTTGCCTGCGCCACGGAATTTGCTGTGGGCAGTTGCTCCGGTGTGACCAGCGAAGGCAGGAACGCCTGTGCCGCGGGGGCGGCAAAGGCATCGGCGACTCCAAAGGCAAAGGCAAGCACGTAGAGGTTCCAGAGTTGAAGCTCATGGGACCATAGCAGAACGGCAATCGCCGCAACCAATATGGTCCGTGCGGAAGCGGTGGCGATCATGATCTTGCGCGGAGAGATGCGATCGGTGACGGCGCCCCCCACCAGCATCAGCACGGCTCGCGGAATGGCGGCCATCATCATGATGGCTCCCAGAACTACACTGGATGCGGTGCGTTGCAGGATCAGCCAAGGCAGGGCCACCAGATAGAACTGGTCGCCCATCCACGAGATGGTGTTGCCGATCCATAATCGGCGAAAGTTGCGCTCGCGCAAGGGATGCCGGGAGACGGCAGGCGCCAAAGGAAGGGAAACAGTCGCGGTTGCCATTGGAAATCTCCTGAATGCAATCAGCGTACAAAGCCAAAGAAATACCGGCCGCGAGAAGCCAGCCGGAGCACTCGCCATTTCCGCCGGGACTCGGCGGGATGTTGCTGCTGCAGCGCCTGCTCGATTTCGCCGGCTACGGACAGAAATTGCTGCTTCGCTCCGCCGTCGGTTCCGGAGGGACGGCGCCACCTGACAAAACCTGCAAAACTTATTCGTCCGCCGCGCTTCGGTTGCTCGATCGATTTCTCCATGGTTGTGGCCTCCTTAATTAGCGGTTACCCTAACCGCGTTAAATAAATGTAAATATACATTCACATAATATTTATTGTCAAGGGTCTTTTGACAGCGTGGCCGTTTTCTCGCGCAGAGGCGCTGAGGTGTAGAGTTGCGGGTGCTGATTATCATTCGTTTCATACGGAGCATCCGAATTGAGAATCAATTGACACAGGGTACTTGCGCACGTATACTGTGTTCGTGAATGTAACTTTGTCCATTGACGAGAAGGTCGTGAAGGGTGCGCGCAGGAAAGCGGAGGCCCTCGGCATGAGCCTGAACCAACTAGTCCGCGACTACCTGCAACAACTGGCCGGCGGCGGCGATCCTGAGCAGAGCATCGCTGAGTTCAGGCGATTATCGGGCCAGGGGCATTCGCGTGGCTGGCGTTTCAACCGAAACGAGATTCATGAGCGCTCGTAGCTTTTTCGACACTAATGTTCTCGTATATGCCGATGACCAGGGAGCGCCGGCAAAGCAGCGGCGTGCACTGGATCTGGTGGCTGAGCATCGGCGCGCCGGAACCGGAGTGGTGTCGCTTCAGGTATTGCAGGAGTATTTTGTCACCGTGACCCGCAAGCTGCGGGTTGAACCGCGAATCGCCCGCCGGAAAGTCGAGTTGCTCGCCGAGTTTGACGTTGCCGCCCCCGATATCGCGGACATCCTCGCGGCCATCGACTTGCACCGGTTGCACGGATTGTCGTTCTGGGATGCCCTTATCTTACGGGCGGCAACCCAGACTGGGTGTAGCGTGGTTCTCACGGAGGATCTTCAGGATCAGCAGGAAATCAATGGCTTGCGAATCGTCAACCCTTTTCACCCATGAATTCCGGGCAGCGAAAACGCGGACGATGAAGGAGCGTAATTGATATCAGTTCGCAACGCGTTTTTGCGGATCGCCCTTGGCTCTTGGTTGTTGATTGTCGTTGGTTGTTCCCTCTCCTGCGGTGGCCAGGGACAGCCGCCCGCCCCTTCCCAGAATAAAGCACGGCAGGATTCCAAGCCGGTTCGCAATACAGCCGCCGTCACCCTGCCCGCGCTATTGGTCAGCGACATCCACTTTGATCCGTTTCACGACCCGGCGGCGGTCCAGCAGCTTGTTGATGCTTCGGTGAGTGAGTGGAATGGGATTCTGGCAGCGCCAAGCTCGTCGAATGCGTTGAAAGCGTTTGCCGACTTGCAGAAAACCTGCAAAATGCATGGCGCCGACACCTCTTATGCGGTGTTGGTTTCGAGCCTGCAGGCAATGCGCAAGCGACAGCCCAAGCCCAGATTCATAACGGTGAGCGGCGATCTGATTGCCCACGCCTTTTTCTGCCGGTATAAGGCCGTGTTCCCCGAATCGACGCAGAGCGACTATCAGGCATTCGTACTGAAGACCATGAGTTTTGTAATGGGAGAGTTGCGCGCCGGGTTTCCGGGCGTCCCGATCTATTTAGCGCTGGGGAATAATGACACGCCGTGCGACGACTACCGGCTCGATGCCGGCAGCGACTTCTTGCGCCAAGCGGGAAAGATCGTTTCCCAGGGGCTGCCTTCTGCCCAACAGTTACACGCGCTCAAGGACTTCTCGCAGGGAGGCTATTATAGCGTTCCGATGCCGGCCCCCATGCGAGACACTCGCCTAATTGTCATCGATGATCTTTTCATGTCCTCTCAATACAGCACTTGTGCGGGCAAGCCGGACACCGCTGGGGCCGATGCGGAAATTGCCTGGTTACGAGAGACGCTGGCCGAGGCGCGACGATTGCGTGAACGGGTGTGGGTGATGGGACATATCCCGCCAGGGGTCGATCCGTACTCGACGGCGGCTAGATTAAAGGATATTTGCGGGAAGGAGGCGCCGGTCATGTTTCTTTCCTCGGACAAATTGGCCGACCTTCTGATCGAGTACGCAGATGTCATCCGGCTAGGTTTATTCGCCCACTCCCACATGGACGAGATCCGACTCCTGAAGGCCGAGGGAAGCGATTCCAAGCCAGCATCAAACCCGGCGGGCGAAAACGGCGTAGCCATAAAAATGGTGCCCTCCATCTCGCCAATTGATGGAAACAATCCTTCATTCACCGTCGCCCGGATTGACCCAGATTCGGCAAAACTAAAGGACTATGAGGTGATTGCCGCGTCAAATCAGACCGGTATCGCCACCATTTGGTCCCGCGAATACGACTTTGGCCGCACATACCATCAGGCAGAGTTCTCGTCCGCGGCGCTACGGGAGACAATTGCCGGATTTGCCAACGATCGCGACGCAAAGGACGAGGTCAGCAAGGCGTACATTCGCAATTTCTATGCGGGCGACCGCTCGGATGAGCTCACACCCTTTTGGCCGGAGTATATTTGCGCTCTCGCCAATTACACCGCCAAGGCATTTGCCGTCTGCGCATGCGCCGCCGGCAAATAAGCGGCGTTTTGCCTCCCGCCGGGCCACAGACAAACGCAGACTGGCCGCGAAGGAATATTGCTTGAAAGTTCCATCCGGTGCAATCAGGTTAGGCGTATTCTGGTTAGCTGGCCTGACTTACGGCAAATCCGTAATGCGACAGATCCTGAAAATGTCTGAGTCCGGGCTGAGGAGGCCTGTTCGAATGTTAAAAGACAGATTTGCTTCTGCACTAATCGTCTTAGCGATAATGCTGTTGCTCGCGCCCGCCGCATGGGGTCAATACATCGAGAATACGCTCTATGCGTTCACTGGAAGCAGCGACGGGTCGCAGCCCCTTTTTGGCAATCTTATTTTTGACGCAAAGCGCAATTTATACGGTACTGCTTCATTTGGAGGCGATACGTCCTCGGCCAACTGCGGCGGTGGCGATGGCGCGGCTCAGAAAAAACGAAGAAAGCCGGCACACGCGTCTGTGTCCGACCAAACGACCTTGGGCTGCGGCGTGATCTTCGAGCTGACGCCAAGCACTGGTGGAGCATGGACCGAAACCGTCCTCTATACCTTCACGGGGGGTGCTGATGGATCAAATCCTCAGGCCGGATTGGTTTTCGACTCCGCCGGCAACCTCTACGGAACTACTTATGACGGCGGCGCCTTCGGTTTTGGCACGGTTTTTGAACTATCGCCGGCAACCGGCGGTACCTGGACTCTGACCACCTTATATACCTTCACGGACGGCGACGATGGGGCATATTCTTATGCAACTCCGGTATTTGACACTTCTGGCAACCTCTATGGCACTGCCTCAGGCGGTGGCGCTAGCGGGGCGGGTGTCGTCTTCCAGTTGACGCCCACATCCGTTGCTCCCTGGACCGAGAACGTGCTTTATGCGTTTACCGGCGGGAGCGACGGGGGCCAACCTGAGACAAACGTGATTTTCGACTCAAAGGGTAACCTCTATGGCACCGCGTCCAGCGGCGGCTCCAGCCTGGATGGCGTGGTCTTCGAGCTAACCCCTGCGTCGAGTGCTCCCTGGACTGAGAGTGTGCTCTACAGTTTCAGCGGTGGCGCTGACGGAAGTGTTCCGTATGGAAATGTAAGTTTCGATACCTCCGGCAACCTCTACGGCACCACTTACTATGGCGGCAATCCCGATTGCAACGAAAGCGGCTGCGGTGTCGTTTACGAGTTGACGCCAACTACCAGCGTGCCGTGGACGGAAAGCGTGCTCTATACCTTTGACGACACCAGCGACGGGGGCTTTCCTGACGCGGGCGTAACCTTTGATGCATCCGGCAATCTCTATAGCACTGCCTCGCAGGGAGGAACCAGTTCCGCTTGCGACGGCGCGTGCTTCGGCGTTGTTTTCAAGCTGACGCCGGCCTCCAGTTCTCCTTGGACCGAGAGCGTGCTATATACCTTCACCAACGGCACTGACGGGAATAACCCGCTTGCTGGGGTGATCTTCGATTCGGCCGGCAATCTGTACGGCACTACGCAGGCCGGCGGTTCCGGCGATAACGGCGTGGTGTTTGAGCTGTCCCTGCCACCGACCACTACCACTTTGGCTTCGAGCTTCAACCCCTCGAGTTTCGGTCAGGCGGTGACCTTTACCGCGACGATCACGCCGGAGGCGGAGTCCGTGGCCGGTCAACATGCGCGCCACTCATTGCGAGTGACTCCGCAAACGCCGACAGGAACAGTTGCATTCTCGTCGAATGGCACAACCATAACCGGCTGTGGAGGGGTATCGCTCAGTTCGTCAGGCACGGCGCAGTGCACTACCTCAGCTTTGCCGGTAGGAACGGATGCGATTGTGGCGACGTACTCGGGAGATGCCAATTATTCCGGCAGCAGCGGTGATTTGTCACAAGTGGTCAATCAGGTCACAACCGCTACAGTATTGGCTTCAAGTTTGAATCCCTCTACGGTTGACCAGTCGGTCGCGTTAACGGCAACCATTAGTCCGGGGACGCCGACCGGGACGGTGGGTTTTACCTCCAACGGTGCCACGATTAG
>JBEKOS010000307.1:0-5950 GCA_049521535.1 Terriglobales bacterium
ACCCGAAGATCCTAAACCTCAATAACGGCGGGGTCGCGCCGGCGCCAACCGTGGTGCTGGATGCCGAGGTCGAAGCCGTACGCTACAGCAACCTGCTCCCGGCCTACCGCATGTGGCACGATCTGGAACCCAGGATCGAAGACGTACGGAAAACCCTCGCCCGCATGTGGAACGCCGATCCCGAATGCATCGCCATCACGCGAAATGCCAGCGAATCTCTTCAAATCGCCCAGTTTGGCCTGAACCTGGAAGCCGGCGACGAAGTGCTGACCACCAGCCAGGACTATCCCCGCATGATCACCACCTGGCAGCAGCGCGCGCGCCGCGAAAAAATCGTTCTCAAGCAACTGGATTTCGCCGTACCGGTGAAGAATCCCGCCGATCTCGTGAGCCTGTATGAGCAGGCCATCACGCCGCGCACGCGCGTCATTCACGTGTCGCAGGTGGTGTTCATGACCGGCCAGATCTTTCCCATAAAGGAAATCTGTTCGCTGGCGCGCACGCGGGGCATCACTAGCATTGTGGATGGGGCGCACGCCTTTGCGCATGTACCTTTCCAGTTGTCCGACGTCGATTGCGATTTCTACGGCGCCAGTTTGCACAAGTGGCTGTCGGCGCCCATTGGCACCGGCATGCTGTACGTCCGCAAGGACCGCATTGAAAAACACTGGGCCCTAATGGCCGCTCCGGAGTCGATGGACAAGGACATCCGCAAGTACGAAGAAATCGGCACCCACCCCGCGGCCATGCATAATGGAGTTCTGCAAGCGCTGGCGTTCCATGAGCAAATCGGCGCCGAACGAAAATTCGCGCGCCTGCGGTACCTGAAGCAGCGTTGGGCCGATCGCCTGGGCAAACTTCCCGGCGCCCAAATGCTGGTTGGTTTGGATCCTAACCAGTCCGGAGCCTTCGGCACCATCCACTTCGCAACCATCGACCCGGGAAAGCTGTGCGATGCACTTCTGACTAAATACAGCATTCTGGTTACGCCCATTACCGGGCCCGGCTTCAACGGCATTCGGGTCAGCGCCAACGTTTACACCTCAACGGAAGAGGTCGACCGGTTTTGCCATGCCGTCGAGACCATCGTCCCCGGCGCCTAAAGCCAGGGTGGAGGTCGGCGAAAAGGAATCAGAGATTGCCTGACCGACGGGCGCCTGCACAATGAAGAAGTTTTCGCGAAAAACCCGCAGCCGAGCGGGAAAGCCGGATCGAGTCCCAGCCAACGAAGACCGTCGCCGGCCTCGTTTCTCCCGGGAGCTTTCCGTGCTTTACGAAGACGATGCGGTCGTCGTTCTCGACAAGCCCGCAGGCCTTCTGGCGGTGCCGATCAAAGGCTCTGCCACTCCGTCCGCTTTGGCTCTGCTCGATGCCGAAATGGGACTCAAGCGGCAACGGGCCTTTCTCGTACATCGCATCGATCGTTTTGCCTCCGGAGCGCTCTTGTTTGCCAAGACGCGTGCGGATCGGGATGATCTGGTGCGGCAATTTCTCGCCCATACTCCTGTGCGAAAGTACCTGACGGTACTGCGCGGCCATCTTGCGGTTGCGGCCGGGACGCTGGTACACCATTTTCGACGGCAGGGGATGTTTCAGCAGTCGCGCAACGCCAGAGACCTTCATGCGACCCGGGCCGAACTGCGATACTCCGTCGAACGCCCGCTCATGGATGCTTCGCTCGTCCGGGTTGAGCTGGTCACCGGATTGCAGAATCAGATCCGGGCGCAATTTGCGGCGATGGGTCACCCCGTGATCGGAGACAGAAAATATCACCGGGCGGAATCGTCGGAGCAACTTATCGCCCGGGTGGCGCTGCACGCCGCTTTTCTTGAATTTATCCACCCGCGCACTGGAGAGAGGGTCGCGATTGACTGCAGGCCTCCCGCTGATTTCCGGCATCTGGTTCGGGAGTTGTCGCGATCAAGCAGTGCGCACCGCTAAGCCAGTAGCTGAAATCCAAACTGGCTTCACTTGCATACCGGATAGAGCGTGCGTGAGGTCTCAAATATTTGTACAGCTCCCAACATTTGTCATTCTGAAGCCCACCAAATCCGCGCGGGCGGTTTTCCCGCGCGAGATTTGGCGTGGCTGAAGAATCTCTGTACCTAAAAGGAGTTGCATAGATGCTGAAGCCACGCCAACGCCCGCGCGACAAAGAACGCCGCTGGGGTTGGCGGGCTTCAGCATGACAGCGGGACGCGTGCCGATCGAGTTCTCACGCACGCCCTATTGCCATCCGCTCCACGCCCATTTCGCAAACACACCAATGCTGAGAACGAAGCACGCTATCGCCGCAACGCCCGTCACGGCTGCTATTACGTAGTACGGCCAGGGGCTCCTCTCTTCGATTCCGGCGTCTCCTATCTCGAGGCAACTAAGCAGGCAGAGCGCGACCGCTCCGGCTGAGCAGAGAAACCATCCCCACCAGGGAAAATCGGGGAGGGCTGTCGGAAATGCAGTCATACTTTGCAAGCTGTTTTGGGACGTTTCCCGTTCTCGTGGTTTATGCCGTTCATCAAAGTGATCTTATTGGTCTGAAGCGCAAAAAAACACGTTCGTCGCATACCCTTATCGGGCGCAATAATAAGAATCCGGCAGTTCGACGCCCAAGTTCAAGCTCCGCAGGAATGGCGCCCAGCGGGGATCGGATCGGAAAGGATCGAGCGCCGGATTCACTGCCGCGGACGCGAGGACCGCAAATCGATGATCCCGAGCCCGTTCGAGTTCGGGGAAACCCCGGTCGAGATCTCCGAGCGCACCGCAAATGGTGCCGGCAAAATACGTCGCAGCCGCGGAAGCGGAATCCCGCTTGGCGAGAATGCCCTCGGCCGTCTGCCGGTCCCCGGAAAGTGCGGCCACGTATCCCAGCAGCAGCTCCCAGGTCAAATCGGGCATGTTGCCCATGGATTTCTGGACCTGGGCCATTGCCTCGGTGAACCGCCCAGAACGGGCGAGCACAACCCCGAGCATCGCCTGTGCCAGGAAGAAATCCGGATTAATGTCAAGCGTGCGCCGCAGTTGGGCCTCTGCCTCGGACCAGCGCCGCCGGTAATACAGGAGCAGGCCGTAACAGTAATTGACTGGCGCCATCAAGGGGTCGATCTCACAACCTTCCCTGACCAGTTCGATGGCTTCGTCGAGCCGGGCGCAATCGGCCAATACTTGGCCATACGCGTAGCGCGAAATGGTGGAGCTGGGGTTCAACTCCAGCGCTCTTTTGCCCTCCCCCAGCGACTCGGCGAGATTGAAGTCGCCGAACGCATGCGTAATACAGAGGGCCGCGTGCGCCTCCGAAAGCGTCTCATCCAGTTCAATCGCCCGCCGGGCGCATGCCTTCGCCTGGCGAAATGTCTGGGCCGAATCCACTCTGCCCACAACTGCCAGAAGCGCGTGCGAAATTGCCATGGCCGCATAAGCCGGAGCATACATAGGATCGACGTCGATGGCCTGCCGGCAAAACTCGATGCCCCGCTGCAGGCCCTCAGGCGTCCACTTGTTCGCGTGATGCGTACCGCGGAGGAACAATTGATGCGCTTCCTTATTTACCGGCGACGCCGCGGGCCTGGGCGCGATCTTTGCCGCTTTGCTTCCGCCCGACGTAGGCCCGGCAAGTTTCTCCGTCACGTGCCGCGCGATTTCCTCCTGGACATCCAGGGCATCATTTGCCCCGCAATTGAACTGCGCGCCCCAAAGCTGTGCATCCTTGGCCACGTCAATCAACTCCGCCCGAATGGAGAGCCGGTCGTTGCGCCGGGTGACCCGGCCGCTCAGAACAGCGCGGACCTCAAGTTCCCGTCCCGCCGTCTGCGGATCATCTGCCTGGTCGCGGAAGCGAAATGCTTTGCTGCGCGGTACGACGCGCAGCTTGGGCAAGTGAGCAAGCGCGTCAATCACTCCTTCAGCGATTGCATCGCCCAGATAGTCCAATTCGGAATCGCCGGTCGCATTCGTAAGCGGCAGTACCGCCAGTGAATCGATCGTCTTTCCCGCCTTGCGCACCCTGGAGGAAAGTCCGGAAACCGCCTTGACTGAGCTTCCGTCCCGCTGCACGCGGCGCAGGTCCGCAAGCAGGCCCGAGGCATTCTGATAGCGCAGCGGGCAGTCCTTCTCGAGAAGTTTGCTGATGATGTGCTCGAGAGCGGACGGAACACTCGCGTTGAGACGCGACGGAGGCACGGGTTGGCGATTCAGAATCGCATCAAAGATGATTGCCGAGGTGGCGCCGGGGAAAGCCGGCACGCCCGTCGCCATTTCGTAAAGTACGACCCCAAAGGAGAACAGATCGCTGCGAGCGTCGACCTCCTCGCCGCGCGCCTGTTCCGGAGACATATACGCGATGGTCCCGACGGCCTGTCCCGGGCTGGTCAACTGAGCATCATCCATGAAGGCGGTTGCCGCCGTAAGACTTGGACCGCCTGCGGCAAGCTTCGACCTTTCCAGCTTTGCCAACCCGAAATCCAGCACCTTGGCCTCGCCGCGTTGCGTCAGGAAGACGTTTCCAGGTTTGATATCGCGATGGACAATTCCCTTCCTGTGCGCCGCCTCGAGGGCGTCGGAGATCTCGATGGCGAGGCGGACCAGTTCGTCAGTCGCGATCGGCCCACTGGCAATCCGCTCGCGCAACGTCTGGCCTTCGAGCAGTTCCATCGCAATGAAATGATGGCCGTTGGCTTCGTCAACCTCGTGGACGGTGCAGATATTCGGATGGTTCAGGGCGGATGCCGAGCGCGCCTCGCGCAACAGGCGCTCCACCATTTGCGGGTCGCTGGCGACGCCCGGCGGAAGGCACTTCAGCGCCACCTGGCGTCCCAGGCGTGTATCTTCGGCGCGGTAGACCACGCCCATGCCGCCGGAACCGAGCGTGCCAAGCACCTTGTAATGTGAGATTGTCGTGCCGAGCATCATTTACCCGAGTACTAAGGATACAACACTGGTTCGACCCCATCAGGAACCCGATGCCTGTGACAAAATGGATCGATGACCGGCACAAGAACGGACAAGTGGCTGTGGGCCGCAAGGTTTTTCAAGACCCGCGCCCTGGCCGCGCGGGCTTGTGAACTCGGCCGAGTTCAATCCAACGGCCAGCCAACCAAACCGGCCCGCGAAGTCCGGGTTGGAGACATGTTGCGCGTGACCAATGAAGCCGGCGATTTTCACGTCGAAGTGCTGCTGTTGAGCAACGCACGCGGGCCCGCTTCGGTCGCGCAAACGCTCTACCGGGAAACTGAGGCGAGCCGGGAGTTGCGCCTGAAGGCGGCAGCCGAGCGCAAGGCGATGAAGCAATTCGGAGACCTGCCCGCAGGCCGGCCATCAAAACGCGATCGCCGGAGGATCATCCAATTCCGGAGCGGAGCCTCATGACGAGCAAAGTCGGAGTATCCGAATCAGCCAGCCGCACAGATCCCGGTTAAAGGAGCTCATAAAACATGACTGATCCAGCCACTCACTATCTCGACGAGGTCCGCCGGCAGTTTCGCGGGCACAAACGCATGGGCGAAGCCGCAATGTCACAGTTGCGGGACGAGGACTTCGTCGCGACCCTGGACCCGGAGTCAAACTCGGTCGCTGTTCTCGTCCAGCACCTGGCCGGAAACATGCGGTCACGCTTTACCGACTTCCTGACTTCGGATGGCGAGAAGCCGGACCGTTTTCGCGACCGGGAGTTCGAAATGACCGGGACGACCACCCGCAGCGATGTCATGCGCTGGTGGGATGAAGGCTGGGCATGCTTACTGGCGGCAGTCGACGGGCTCAAGCCTGAAGACGTAATGCGCGCGGTCACCATTCGCGGCGAGCCGCATACCGTGCTGCAGGCCATCAATCGCCAGATCGCACACTATGCGCAGCACCTTGGCCAGATGGTGTTCCTGGCGAAACATTTTCGCTCGAGCGAGTGGAAGAGCTTGAGCATTCCGCGGGGAAAGTCCGAAGACTACAAGACCGCCCCGCC
>JBEKOS010000308.1:0-5926 GCA_049521535.1 Terriglobales bacterium
GTGGCGATCTGTGCAGACGAAAGACTGACGGCGGTGCAGCCACTAATGGCGGCACCATTCGAGGTAAACACCACCGTCCCCGTCGGCGTCGGAGGTCCGGCCGGCGAAACCGTCGCGGTAAATGTAACCGAATCGCCCACGGTCGAAGGATTCAGGCTAGAGATTAGGGCCGTGGTCGTGGCCGTTTTGGAGGCGCTGTTTACGACTTGCGTTAAAGCCCCGCTGCTGCCTCCGTTTGTGCTGTCACCTGAATAGGTCGCTATGATCGAATCATTTCCCACCAGCAGAGTGGAGGTAGTGCACTGCGCTTGGCCGGAAGCCAGGGTCACCGCGGAACATCCGCCGATTGCGGTGCCGTTCGAGGTAAAGCTGACGGTGCCGGTGGGGGAAGAGCCGCCGCTCACCGTCGCTGTGAAGGTCACGGCCTGGCCGGAAGTCGAGGGATTCTGACTGGATGTGATGGTGGTCGTAGTATTCGGCGCCAGCTTGAAAACCACCCCGCAGCCGGCGGGGGGGGCATAGGTACTGGTTGTGCAGTCGGACGTATTACCGGCTATGTAGGTATTGCCGTAGAGGTTGCCTGACGAATCAAAAAGCAGCCCATTATTGGGCATTCCGCCGTCAGTGCTTCCCGCAAAGGTGTAAAGGACGCTCTCCGTCCACGGAACGCTTGCGGAAGGTGCCAGCTTGAAGACGACGCCACAACCGGGCCGGGTGTCGCAACTGGTGGACAAGTTACCTCCCCATGGAGTGCTGCCATAGAGATTGCCGGTTGAGTCAAAGGACAGGGGACTGGACCGCACTCCACTGTCATGGTGGGTGTTCAATCCGTCCGTGCCTCCGGTGAAGGCGTACAGCACAGTCTCCGTCCACGGACCGCTCACTGCCGGCGCCAGTTTGAAAACCACTCCACATCCGGGATTGCTTGAGCCTGGGTTGCAATTGGTAGCGGTTGTATTCCCGCCGACGTCGGCAAGGCCATAGAGGTTGCCGCTCGAATCAAGAATGACGTCAGAGGTGGGGGTTCCACCATCCGCCGCACCGGTAAAGGTATAAAGAACTGACTCCGTCCACGGCACGCTGCTGGCCTTCGCCAGTTTGAAGACGACACCGCAGCCGTCATCGGCTACATTGGAATCGCAGCTCACAGAGGTGTCGCCGCCAACACTGGTTACACCATAAAGATTCCCAGCAGAATCGAACGTCAGGCCGTGACTCGGTGCGCCGCCATCAATGCCTCCGGAAAAGGTGTACAGCACAGACTCCGTCCACGGACCGCTGACGGCAGGCGCAAGTTTGAAAACCACTCCGCACCCGGGGGCGCCACTGAATGCGCCTCCGCAATTGGCGGATGTATTGCCGGCGACCACCGTCTCCCCATAAAGGTTGCCGGTAGAGTCGAAGATGACGCCGGCAACCGGAAAGCCCCCGTCGCTGCTCCCGGTGAAGGTGTAGAGCACGGTCTCCGTCCAGGGCCCGCTGGCCGTGGGCGTCAGCTTGAAAACCACGCCGCAGCCGGGAGGGATTCCACTGCCTCCAATGTTGCCAACACAATTGGTAGCGGTGGTGTTTCCGCCGATAATAGTGGTGCCATATAGATTCCCGGCGGAATCGAAGATCACACCCGTGGGTATGCCGCCGTCGCTTCCCCCGGTAAAGGTATAGAGCACCGACTGCGTCCACGTGCCGCCGGTCGCCGGAGCAAGCTTAAAAACAGTTCCGCATCCATCTATGCCGAAAGCGTGAGCGCAACTTGTGGCGGTGTTGCCGCCCTGAAAAGTCGTACCGTAGAGGTTGCCAGCGGAGTCAAAAACCATGCCACCCGGAACCGCGCCGCCGGTACCCCCGGTGAAGGCGTAGGGAACCGTTTCCGTGTAGGTTTGCCCCAGCGCTGCCGTGGAGGCCAATAAGGCAAGCAAGAACGCCGCGAACGGGACAAATGAGTTCCACCCGCCCCGCAGAATAGTCCGCGCAAGATCTGTGACGGCTGCACTCAAAGTGGCTTGGACGTCGCGCCGGAATGAAATCACGGCAGTTTTCGGTGCATGGATACCATTCCGCATGTTCCCCCCTTAGCCTGCGAAATCAACGGCGTTACGAAAGGCGTTTGCTAATCTGTTTGGATTTTGACCCTGCGGCGAGCGTCTGTCAATCGGAGAGTGCGTAGATTGCAAAGGTGCCTTTGGTGTCAAGCAACACGACGCGGTTGGCAGCGAGCTATTTTAGCCAGGGCAGCAGGTGGCGTTGCAGCAGGCGGAGGGCTTCACCGGCTTGAACGCACGCACGAAGGCGCTGATGAACTTGCCTTCGACTTGAGAGGCGACAGCATTCGCGTCCAGTCCTGCGGCGGCAAGAAATTCCTTGGCATCGTCGATGTCGTAAACCCGCGTCGCTTCGATTTCGACGGACTCGAAGCCCGCGGCCTGGAGCTTCTGGCGATATTCGTCTTCCGAAAGCGCCCCCGCCACGCAGCCACACCACAGTTCCATGTTGCGACGAATCTCCTGCGGAATTTCGCCTCGTACCACGACGTCTGAGATCGCGAAACGGCCGCCCGGCTTCAGGACGCGGAACGCCTCATGCAGTACGCGGTCCTTGTCGGCGGAAAGGTTGATCACGCAGTTGGAAACAATCACGTCCACAGAGTTTTCCGGCAGGGGAATCTGCTCGATTTGGCCTTTTAGGAACTCCACATTGGTGAGGCCGGACTTACGCTTGTTTTCCTCGGCAAGCGCGAGCATCTCGTCGGTCATGTCCAGGCCGAAAGCCTTGCCCGCCGGACCGACGCGGCGTGCTGACAACAGAACATCGATGCCTCCGCCCGATCCCAGGTCGAGAACGGTTTCTCCCGGCTGTAGGTTGGCGAGCATCGTGGGGTTGCCGCATCCCAGCGATGCCCGCAGCGCTGCCTCGGGCAACACCGCTGCTTCGCCGTCTCCGTAGAGGTTAGACGTAATCGGATCGCATCCATTGACTGCAGAGGAAGGGCTGGCGCCGCAACAGGCTGAACCTTGGCCGGAAGAAACTCGCTTCGCCGCTTGCCCGTATTTTTCTTTGACGATTTCCGTAATGTTTTCGAGACTCATCGAACTCTCCTTTTCTATGGATTCATGTTAGCGTCGTGCGCCAGGATGACCGCCTTGGCATTCCTGGTCAGGTCTGGAGCCAGCCAGCGGAAGAGCATCGTCGCAGCCAACGCTCCCGCGAACTGTGCCACGATGAACCGAGGAGCGTCACCAGGTCGAATGCCTGAAAACGTATCGCTGAGCGACCTTGCCAGGGTTACTGCCGGATTCGCGAAAGATGTTGACGCGGTAAACCAGTACGCTGAGCTAATGTAAGCTCCCACCGCGAAGGCCACGACCGTTGACCGAAACCGCGAGCATCCCCAGATGACGGACAAAAGTCCAAAGGTCGCAACGAACTCACTTAGTGCCTGCGCGGGCCCGCTGCGAATGTGATGCGATAAGGAAACGGCGGGCAGCCCAAACATCAGATGGGCCGTCACTGTTCCAGTCGCTCCGCCAGCGATCTGAGCAAGGACGTACTGCAGAGCGTCAGTCCACGCCAGTCCGTGTTCCCAGGCGTCTGCAAGGGTTACGGCAGGATTGAAGTGCGCTCCCGAGATCGGGCCCAAGGCCAGAATCAGGGCAATAAGAATTGCGCCGGTTGCAATGGTATTGGCCAGCAGCGCCAAGGCCACATTGCCGTTGGCAAGCCGCTCGGCCATGATTCCCGATCCCACCACGGTAGCCACCAGAAAGGCGGTGCCGAGGAATTCAGCCGCGAGACGGCGCTGGAGCGAGGCGGTCATTGGTGGCCGATCCGATCGATTTCTAGTTTGACGGAAAGCGCGTCAAGACGGGCGATCGGCAAGCTCAGCAAGAGGTTGATACGGCGATCCAGCATCACGAAGGTCTCGCGATAGGCGCGTTCGATTTGCTCGGGTGTTCCTTCTACCGCAGCCGGATCCGGAACGCCCCAGTGCGCGGTTACGGGCTGTCCTGGCCAGACGGGGCAGGCCTCTTTGGCGGCGTTGTCGCACACGGTAATAACAAAATGCAATTCGGGCGCACCCGGCATCGAGAATTCTCGCCAGCTCTTGCTGTGCAGTCCCTCAGTGGACAAATGCGCTGCCTCGATCTGGCGTAACGCTTCCGGCCTGACCGTCCCAGAAGGACGGCTTCCCGCGCTGTAGGCGGTAAACGTCGGCCTGCCTTTTCCATTCAGGATCGCTTCCGCCATGATGGAGCGGGCGGAATTTCCGGTACAGAGAAAGAGAACGTTATGGGCTTTCCGATCTTGGCCATCGGTTATCATATTCGCTAATACGTATATGTACTGACCCTACACTGGTGGCTCGTATATGTCAAGGCAGATGTGTAATATAATGGGCGCGTGGCGAAAACCCCGGCCCATTCCTCGCTTCCTCTGCTGTTTCGCGCATTGGCGGACGCGACCCGGCTCCGCCTGTTGAATCTGATTGCCGACCGGGAGATTTGCGTCTGCTACCTAGTGGAAATCCTTAGCCTCAGCCAGCCCAAGATTTCGCGGCATCTTGCCTATCTCCGCCGCGCGGGCATCGTCGCGTCACGACGTGAGGGAAAATGGATGCACTACCGTCTGGCAATGCCAATGGACGAGGCGGCGGCGAAAATTCTGCGCGAAACGCTCGCCCACCTGAAGTTGAAACCAGCAATGCGCAAGGACATTGCGCGGCTCAGTTCCGCGTGCTGTGCCCCGTTGAAATACACCCTCCCGGCGGCGGCACCTGTGCCGTCGGCCCGTACGCCCCTCAGCCTCTTGAGCCCACGCTAGCCGCACCGGACTTGGCTATCGTCAGGCGCCAGTCCTACCAGTAAGGATTAACGGGAATGCCTAGAACTGAAATTTCACTGCCACCTGCATGAGCCGCGGGGCAGCAGCGTTTATGATGCGCCCGAAGGTGGAGCTGTTGATGTTTCCGTCCACCGCCGAGGGCCCGTAGAACTGGGGATGATTGAATACGTTGAAGCCCTCCAGGCGGAACTGCAACAACTTTGACTCGGTCATTCGCAGTTCCTTCTGCAGGGCCATGTCGAAGTTGTTTATTCCCGGGCCATAAAAGAAACGGCGCGGCGCGTTGCCGAATTGTCCCAGCGGTGGCAGGGTGAACGCGGAAGTATTGAAATAGAAACCGCCGTGAGGATTTGCGTTCAAGTTCAGCGGACCGCCGGAATATTGCAACTGATCCACGCCGAAATTGTTTACTCCATTCGGCTCGGTTCCGAGCAGCGAAGTATCGCTGTTGTTGTACAGCGTGACTGGAAACCCGGTGCTGAAACGGGTGATGCCCGAGAGCACCCATCCGGTGGTCAGGCGGTTGGGGGAAGAAAACTGGTCGAACGGAAGCCGATAGCTGTAGCTGACCACAAAGTTGTGCCGCATGTCGAAGGCGGAGACGGCACGGCTTAACGCCGGATTCAGGGGGTTAACCTCTTCTCCTAAATTGGACGAGTCGTCAATCGACTTGCTGTAGGTGTAGCCGGCGTTGAACTCCACTCGCCCGGCGGTATAGCGCAGGCTGGCTTCCAGGGCGTTGTAGCTGGAGTTGCCGATCGTGGTCTGGTAAGTGTCGCTCCCGAAATCGGGTCCCAATGGCCCGCGCGTGCCATATACGGTCTGGCCGGCGGCATTCGTGTACACTCCGTTCTCGCCGAAGGGGCCGCATCCTGGCAGGCTCAGGCAAAGCGCTGGATTTCCCGGGTTGGCTTCCCGCAGGACAAGCAGATGATGTGCCTGATTGCCGACATAGCTCACGCTCAGTAGCGCGTTCGACCGAATCTGGCGCTGCACTGAGAGCATGTACTGCTCGGTGTAGGGAATCTTGTTGTTGGTGTCGTAGGCGGGAATTCCACTGACGGGCTCGAATTGCGACCAGTTGACG
>JBEKOS010000309.1:0-5909 GCA_049521535.1 Terriglobales bacterium
GCTGTCCGGGCCAGGTTCGCCACGCGCCATGGAACCGAATAAGAAAATTCGCTCCGGCTGATAAGCCGCAATCAACCGGCGCACTACTTCGGCGAGCCTTGCGTCTTCCAATATAACGTTCATTCCCGATGCCTTTTTTTCAAACCGCAAATGCTTAATTCTCCCACACTACACCCAATACGTCCGATCCAGCGTGCGGTATTGAATCGCTTCCGCGATGTGTTTCGGCTCGATCATCGGCACGCCGTCAATGTCTGCGACGGTGCGCGCGACTTTGAGGATGCGGTCGTGGGCGCGCGCGCTGAGGCCCTGCTGGGTCATGGCGCGTTCCAGCAGGCGCTCGCAGTCGGTGGAGAGCTCACAATAGGTGCGGATCTGACGCGACGTCATCTGGGCATTCGAGTAGCTGCGCTCCTTGGCGGCAGCAAATCGGTTGAGTTGCGCCTCGCGGGCGCGTATCACTCGCTCTCGAATCTGCGCCGATCCTTCCGGCGAGGCGCCGCCGCGCAGCTCCTTGTAATTCACCGCCGGCACGTCAATGTGGATGTCAATGCGATCGAGCAGCGGCCCCGAGATGCGCGACAGGTACCGCTGGATCATCATCGGGGTACAGTGACATTCGCGCTTGGAGTCGTTGTGGAATCCGCAAGGACACGGATTCATCGCCGCAGCCAGCATGAACCGCGCAGGAAAGGTGAGTGACATGGCGGCGCGGGCAATCGAAACGGTCCCCTCTTCCAGCGGCTGGCGCATTACCTCCAGCACAGTTCGGGGAAACTCCGGCAGTTCGTCCAGGAAAAGTACTCCATTGTGAGCCAGGGACACCTCGCCCGGGCGCGGAATTGCACCTCCGCCGATCAATCCGGCGTCGCTGATGGTGTGATGGGGCGCACGGAATGGACGCACGCCCTCGAGGCCGGCACCGTGTTCCAGCGTGCCGGCTACACTGTGAATCTTGGTGGTTTCCAACGCCTCCTCAAACGTCAGCGGCGGCAGGATGGTTGGAATGCGCTTGGCCAGCATCGTCTTACCTGAGCCCGGGGGCCCGATCATTAGGATGTTGTGCCCACCAGCGCACGCTATCTCGAGGGCGCGTTTCGCAGTCTGCTGGCCGCGTGCATCCTTGAAATCAACCAGAAATTGCTGCGACGCAGCCAGTACCGAATCGGCATCGACCTGGATGGGCACGATGCCATTTCCAGTATTGAGCAGACGTACCACGTCCAGCAGCGACTTGACGGGATACACACTGAGGTTGCCCACTACGGCAGCTTCGCGTGCGTTCGCCTCCGGCACGATCAGATTGCGGATCTTATTGGCGCGTGCGGCTATGGCAATTGGCAATGCGCCGCGCACACTGCGCACGCCGCCATCGAGCGAGAGTTCACCCACCAGCACCCAGTCCGGAACTTCACGTCTGGTAAGCGCTCCATATGCGCCCAAAATGCCCGTCGCCATCGGCAGGTCGAAGCCGGACCCCTCCTTCTTGATATCGGCGGGGGCGAGGTTCACCGTGATATGCGTCGGGGGGATGTCATAGCCGCAATTCTTCAGCGCCGCCCGGATCCGGTCGCGTGATTCACGCACCGCCGCATCGGGCAGGCCCACCGTATTGAAGCGGTCCTCATTGAGCTTGACCCCGGACACATCAACTTCCACCTCGACCATGTGGGCATCAATCCCAAACACGGCGGCACTGAGCGTCTTGAAAAGCATTGCCCGACATTCTATAGCAAAGTAGTTCGCCGCAGACTAGCGCAGACAAGGGCGGATCAACCGAAGATAAACAAGCATGGCGGTGAAGCTCCCCAAAGGAGCCCGTCTGAGCTTTCCGGTGTTGATGAGGATCCGGGTGAGTTTGCGTCGTTCCGCGGCGAGTTTTTCAAGTCTATTCTTACGTAGAGACTAAGATCTCACGATCTTCGCTTTCCAAACTGGTCGGCTTCGTGGAGGATTGTGGCCAGGCGCCGCGCGGCAGCGGTCAGGGTTTCAAACGCACGAGCGTTGCCTGCGGCGCGCACCGCAGTCCGGTCCTGATGCAGGCATGCCATACGGTTCCGCGACAGGGAAATCAAATCCATCAATTTGCGCCTCGAACCGGTACGCCGCGCCTGGTCCAGGGTTTGCAGAAGCAACAATCGCAGGGCAACGTTTTCGCGAATGGTCCACGAGAACTCAATATTGGGCTCAAGAAACGCGGTCACCTCAGTCGAGGTTAGCGTAAGCTTTGCATTTCCCACAGCCAGCGTAACGCCGCTGGCGGTGCTTTGCGGGCGCTTGGTGAGGTAGGCCGTGAGCCGAGAGACCGTTTCCACCACTTCATTGGCTGTTTCACTGTCCACGCCAGAAGCTGCGGCCTGGGCAGGTTCCGCACTGGTAGACGGCGCCGGCGCTTCGTCAGGAATCTCAGGTGCGCTCTCATTTTCATCGCCAGAAGCATTGGACACGACGGCTTCTGGTTCTGGAGCGACCATTCTGAAGTCCTCGCGCGGACGTTCATGTTGCGCCGCAGCGGCATCCACGGCCATGCGCAATTCCGCCAGTGCCAAAAAAGGATTTCCGGCCGAATATTCCGACTGGAAGGACTCCTTCCATTGTTGCACCTGCTTCAACACCTGCACCAGCGGCATTTGCCGGGCAGTGCCAGAACTCCCGGCCTGATTGACCATGATCGTGGTGACGCCGAATTCCTGAAGTCGGTTTGCACCCTGGCGAATGGCGGAGATATCCGCGTGCATCAGCCGAAAAAACGCCTGGCGCACCAGGAAATTGAAGCGGGCGAACGCCGTTAATTCTGCGGCTCCAAAACTCCCCTGGTCCATCCGTTTTTTGATTTTTTGCGCTTCATACAAAAGTCCCTGGCGCAAAAGCTCGCCCATCGTAGCGCACTGATTAATGCGCCAAAGAGCAACCTCGAGTGCCTCCAATCCAGACGGGGGCGCCACCGCGACTTCCCCCAATACGGGCTTAAGTACTGCGCCCACCTCAGCAAAGGTTGGCTTATCCTGCAGCACCTCCGGGGCGCCGCACTGAAAAAAGTATTGAACCAGCAAATAATCGAGTTTGTCGCGGTCTCCCGCCGACCTGACCTTTTTGCGCAAATGATGTTGAATGAGAACCCGCAAAATAAACTCGTTGGAATGCGTGGTCGTCTGCAGGAATTGGCGAAGCTGGTGGACCTGGATCATATCGTCCATGTCCCGCATCCACTGCCGCACCGCCACCATGGCGAAAGCATCCGGAGCGGCGGCCGCGTCCAGTTCCGGGCAAGGGGGAGGCACTAGGGAGAAGCGCTGAACAATCTTCAAATAGAACGAGCGGATGAGCCGCGCGTTACTCCACTCCGCAGATATCGCACTCGGATCTTCCACTTTTGTGACCATGAATCTAACCGGCTCGACCTGTCCTTTGTCCCCGTATTGTTACCGGAGAATTTTCAACGGGGATGTTCGGTGGCGGAAGTTGCTTCAGAAGGGGGAATGAGGTGGCATTGTCAGTTTCCCGTTTGCGTTGTAGCGCAACGCCGTAGCTCTTCAGCTTCCGATATAAGGTCTTGCGGCTGATACCCAACAGTTCGCTGGCTGCCTTCTTGTCTCCACCGGACTGTTGGATCGCCAACTCAATGGTTGCCCGTTCAGCATCCTCCAGCCGGACACCCCATCTAGCGGTCGTTGGCGGCTGTAGCCTTCCGGGCGCATCCGCAATCGCCAGGCAGCCCTCCGCTTCGCGCTGCTCGTTGCCCGCCCGGTCGCTTCTGGCGGCTTGAGGATCGAAGTTCGCACGCACTTCCAGCGCCAAGTCCAGCCAATCGATTATTTCCGGATTACCGTGCACGAGGGCATGCTCGATGCAAGCTTCCAGTTCGCTTATGTTGCCGGGCCAAAGATACGCCGCCAGGCAATTCATAGCTTCGTTCGTAACCCGAATCTGGCGATTGGGCGCACGCCGTTGGATCAGCGAATGCACCAGTGCCGGAATATCACCGACTCGCTCCCGCAGCGCCGGCATCTGTATCGTCATTACGTTCAAGCAGAAGTACAATTCCTTTCGAAACCGTTTCTCGACGAGCGCCTTCTCAAAGTCGCCATCTGCGGCTGCGATCACGCGAACGTCTGTCCTTAGCCGGTCGCGTCCGCCAGCAGGATTCGCATCTCTGCCCTGGATGACACGCAGTAACTTGCCTTGCGTGTCCAGAGAAAGCTTGTCAACATTTGCCAGAAAAATCGTGCCCCCGTGGGCTTCCTGAAACCGGCCCGATTTCGTTGCCACAACAACGTGTAAGGTACGTCCGCGAGCCCGGCCAAAGAGCTCCGCCCCGGCCATTTTCGGATCCAGGCTGCCGCAGTCAACTGCGACGAACGGCCTCTTGGCCAGCGCGCCGCGGTAGTGGATGGCACGCGCCACCAGTTCCTTGCCAGTGCCCTTTTCTCCCCGGATGAAGACCGGCGCCCGCGTATCCTTCAAGCGCGCAATCATTCGCAGAATTTCGTGGATCTTGGGCGATGAGCCGGCAATCTCACTGAGTTCCTGGTCGTTTCTCACCCAGTCCCGCAAATATTCATTCTCTCGTGCCAGCCGGATTTTCTCCTCGATGCGCTGCAGCATCAAGTGCAACTCTTCGGAATGCAAGGGCTTGGTGAGATAGTGATATGCGCCAAGCCGGATCGCCTGTACGGCTGAATCCACTGTGCCGCGGCTTGTCAGTATGGCAATCTCGGTGCGGGGGAGCAGAATCTTGATCGTTCGCAGCAGTTCCACACCAGTCATATCCGGAAGGTTGAGGTTCGTAAGCACGATGTCGGGGGACCGGGATGAAAGGAGAGCAAGTGCACTTGCGCCATTGGTCGCCTCATTAACACGAAATCCCAAGCCTGCTCCCGTCTCAAGAGAGAGCGCGCGGACGGAAGGGTCCTGATCGACCACCAGCAACGTGATAGGAAAATCGACGGACATAGGCCGCACACGCCATTCCTCGAGCGCATGCATCATGCGCGCCCGCAGCCTGGCTTGCTGGAGATCCTTTCAAATTCGTCCGGCGCGCAACGCCTTTGACTCCTGAGTTGCCCAATTAACAGCGGCGCCGAACCGCCTTAGTGCCACTGCAATTGACGGTATCGTGCGTTGCAAAATGAAGTCAATAGGATTGGCGGCAGGTGTAAACAATTGGTAACGTTGTAGTTGGCGACTTGATCAGCACACTGATTCCACATTGCCAATTATAGCCCATTGATGCTGCGATTCCTTACGGCCGGAGAGTCCCACGGCGAAGCGCTGGTAGCCTTGCTTTCCGGCATTCCTGCCGGTCTTGGCGTGGACTTACAGTTTGTCGACTACGAACTTTGGCGCCGTCAGCAGGGATACGGCCGCGGTGGCCGGCAAAAAATCGAACACGACCACGCTCATTTCCTTTCCGGCGTGCGCCAGGGACAAAGTATCGGCTCACCGATTTCCATATTGCTCGCCAATCGTGATTGGCAGAGCTGGAAGGAGTCCCTTCCAGTAGGCGCCGGTAATCCTGCCGAGCACCGGCCCGTATTCGCGCCTCGCCCCGGTCATGCCGATTTGGCAGGAGCGCTCAAATTCAATTTTCCCGAAGCCCGCTTTGTGTTGGAGCGCGCTTCCGCCCGTGAGTCTGCGGCGCGCGTGGCGGTGGGGGCCGTTGCCAAGTTGCTGTTGCGGCAACTGAACGTAGAGGTGCTCAGTCACGTCGTTGCCGTGGGGGCCGAGCGACTGCGGACGCAACCCTCCTGGAATGAAATTCGTGAGCTCTCCGAAAAAGCGGAAATTCTGCTGAACTGCGCCGATCCGGCCACCGAACAACGCATGAAGGCACAGGTCGATGAGGCGCTTCGTACGGGGGATTCCGTTGGCGGAGTCTTCGAGGTGATCGCCCACGGCGTTCCGCCTGG
>JBEKOS010000310.1:0-5891 GCA_049521535.1 Terriglobales bacterium
GACCAACTGTCCGGAATCGGTACGCATTCTTTGCGATGTGTACGCTATAATGGCGCGCATCTATGGCGCTTACCTCGGGCACCAAACTCGGGCCGTACGAGATCGTATCGCTATTAGGTGCGGGCGGCATGGGCGAGGTGTACCGCGCACGCGATACGCGGCTCGGGCGTGATGTCGCGATCAAGGTGCTGCCAGAGGGGCTGGCTTATGACGCTGATCGATTGCGGCGTTTCGAACAGGAAGCGCGCACGATTGCGGCGCTGAACCACCCGAACATCCTGGGAATCCATGATATTGGTACGCACGATGGCGCACCGTTTCTGGTCAGCGAATTTCTTGAAGGCCAAACCCTGCGGAAGAAGCTCGAATCAGGGGCGCTGCCGGTTCGGCGCGCGATCGAGTACGCGCTCGGCATCGCGGAGGGACTCGCGGCAGCGCACGAGAAGGGGATCGTGCACCGGGATCTAAAACCGGAAAACGTGTTTGTCACTCGTGACGGACGGATTAAGGTTCTGGATTTCGGGCTGGCGAAGCTGGTTACGCCGGAGGAAAACCACGAGGCCGGAGCGACGCTAACGATTGCGGCGACTTTGCCGGGCATGGTGATGGGTACCGCAGGCTACATGTCGCCGGAGCAGGTGCGGGGCGAACCAATCGACCCGCGATCGGACATTTTCAGTTTCGGCGCAGTATTGTATGAGATGCTCACCGGTAAACGCGCTTTCCAGGGCGAGACGTCCGCAGAAACGATGACCGCAATTTTGCGCGAAGAACCACAGGCGCTGAACGATACCGGCTGGCAAGGCCAACTGGAACTGCAGCGAATTCTCGCGCGATGCCTGGAAAAGAATGTCGAGCGGCGATTCCATTCGGCCAGTGACCTGGCGTTTGCCATTGAACCGCTGAGCGGAACGCCGGCCGCGAAGAGTGTGCCGCAGCCGAAGCCAATGCGAGCGTGGCTGCCGTCGGTGATAGCCGCCGCACTGCTGGTGGGAACTGTAGTCTGGGAAATGGTTCGGCCGGCAGCGGCGCCGGCCAACCCGCTCGAAAAAGCGCACTTCACGCGCCTGACCGACTTCGAGAGTGTTGACGCGGCGATCTCGCCGGACGGCAGGTTCGTGGCTTTTATCTCCGATCATGATGGCCCCTTCGATGTATGGCTCAGTCAGGTGGGTACCGGACGCCTGGTTAACCTGACACAAGGTAAGGCAGGCCCGTTGCCTACGCCTTTACGAAGCGTGGGTTTTTCAGGAGACGGCTCGGAAATTTGGCTCGGCGGTGGTGATGTGGGGATGCGGCTGCGATTGATGCCCATGACGGGAGGTACACCACGTAATTTCCTCGGCGAGGAGGCCGTCAATCTGGCATGGTCACCGGACGGGGAACGGATTGTCTATCATACCTTTGCTAATGGCGACCCCATGTTCGTGGCGGACCGCACGGGCGCGAATGCGCGGCGGATATTCGGGGACCAACCGGGAATGCACAACCATTTTCCAACTTGGTCGCCTGACGGCCGTTGGATCTATTTTGTTCATGGGACTCCGGCGACGAAGGAGATGGATTTATGGCGCATAGACCCGGACGGCAGGCACGCAGAGCGCCTCACGCAACGCAATACCGATGTCGCTTATCCCACGCCTGCCGGCAACCGCACAGTGTTCTACGTGGCGCGGGACGGGGACGGTTCAGGACCGTGGCTGTGGGCGTTTGATCTGCAACGGAAGGATTCACGGCGCGCGAGCTTCGGCCTGGAGGAGTATACCTCCGTGCAAGCCAGCGCGGACGGCCGTAAGCTGGTGGCCACCATCAGCAACCCCGTCGCGGGTCTTTGGACGGTTCCGATTCTTGATCGACTTGCCGAAGAAAACGACGTAAAACCGCTTGCCGTGCCGACCGTGCCGGGCCTTCCGGTGCGGGCGCGGGCGCTTGCGCCCCGCTTTGGCGGAGCGTCCCTGTTTTATCTATCCTCCCTGGGGACGGGCGACGGACTGTGGCGCTTGCGGGACGGCCAGGTGACTGAGATCTGGAAGGGCGCTGATGGTGCGTTGCTGGAGACGCCCGCGGTTTCGCGCGATGGAAGCCGCGTCGCCATTGTGCTGCGGCGGAGCGGGAAACGCCGGCTGTATGTCCTCTCTTCAGACGGCGCCGAGCTCCAGTCGATCGCGGAAGGGATTGACGTCCAAGGTACGAGTTGCTGGTCGCCAGACGGCAAATGGATCGTCACTGGCGGCAGCGACGCCAACGGTTCCGGTCTTTTCAAGATTCCGCTGGAGGGCGGACCCGCAGTTCGCGTGGTTGCCGGACAGGCACTCGATCCAGTTTGGTCGCCGGATGGAAGCCTGATCGTATATTCAGGAACGAATGTGCGCACCTTCGCTCCGCTCCTTGCCGTGCACCCGGACGGAACCAGCGTCGAATTGCCCCCGATCACCGTGCGACGCCTGGGCGAACGCGTCCGCTTCTTGCCTGATGGTAAGAGTTTGATCTACATGCAAGGCCTGCTCGAATCACAGGACTTCTGGCTACTCGATCTCGCTTCCATGAAATCACGCCCCCTCACCCGGCTGCAAAACCGGGCCGCTATGCGGACCTTCGACATCACCAGCGATGGGAAACAAATCGTGTTCGACCGCTTGCGTGAGGAGAACTCGCATGTGGTCATGATCGATCTTCCCAAGGAATAGCCTTGATCGGATAACGAGCACGTAGCAGTTCCTGACCGCCTCATTTGGAGTGAGCAGCTCCTCGCGCCCCGAGCCGCGTGAGGCATCTTGAAACGCCTGAGTTACGGAACCTTGGGGCGGGGCGACAGCTACGGTCCGGATAAATCGTCTGAGCGCAGATGACGTGCGCCCTCAACCGCTGCCAACCCGAAAACCAGCAGCGCGCCGGCGAAGAACTCAGCCCGACGCCTGGCCCAGAGCAATCGTGCAAAGCGATGGCTCATATGATTTTTACCGATCCGATGGGTCTCGGCGATGCCGCACCATACCTCTCCTAACAGCGTGGCCCCTGCCGCGAATACCACGGAGAGGAAGAAAGCCATGGTAACTCCGGGAGCCCAACCGTGCTCGCCGGGCGAATAGCGGCGCCAGGTCTTTCGCGCAACTGCGGAGGCAGCGAAACAGCATAGCAACGCGAAGGGCAGGATTTCAGCCAGGTCAATGTACTCGCGGTTTCGCCCCAGCGAACTGGACACCTGTTCAACGGTTACACCGTGTTCGCTTGCGACCTGGGCAAACAGGGTTGCCATGCACCGATCTCGCGCGGCTTCGTATTCCTCGCCGGAGACGGAATGTCCGAAATGAGCATCCGCGTAGCGGATCGCCAGATCTTCGGCGAACTCGGCATCGGCGCTGATATGGCGTGGGTTCGCATCGCGGCGGGTGGGGCTTGAAGGCCACTGGCAATCGGCGTTGCGTCCGTCGCGGCGGACACAGCCGACGGTAACCAGAAGGAAAACAAACGCAAGCATCAGGCCTGGCCAGGTTCGCGATGAGAAGGGTGGGAGCGCCGGAGCATTATTAGGAGCGCGACTTCTCCATACAACAGAAATATCGTACAACGACACTGCAAAACGGAAAGTCGCAGCGGTCAGGGCGTCCCAGCTCCCTGTCCAGCTCCCTAACATATGCGATTGGTATTTTTTCACAGCTTCCCGTCCCCGCATTTAGATCGGTCCATTTCTCCCGCATTTCCGGCATTGTGGAACGGCCTGCTATTTCTTGCTGCGTACTTCGTTGACCACTTGCCGGATCGCTGTGACGATCGAGTCCGGCGTTTCCGCCATATCATGATTGGCGTCCACAATGACTTGTTCGCCGTGCGTTGATAGCCGTGCGAGGCTGGCTTGCAATTGATGTACCTGGACCTCGTGATATTCCGCTGCTTCCTTTTCGAAACCGGGAGGAGCCCAATACCGTCCCGCGGTCAGCACGATAAGTGGACGATCACCCAGGCTGCCGGCGTTCCGCACAGCTCTGTCGATATCGGGATTTCCGCCACCGGTGCGGGGAACGATTCTGCCCTCATCGGTTGCCGCGCATGCCTGCTGTATATCCGTCTCATAAGCTATCGGCTGCGCTTCGAGTTTCGCCAATGTGCCGCCTTGCTCGGCGGTGAAGTCGGTTGGAGAAGGACGACGATCGGTTCTCGCCATGAGGCGAATTATGCCAAACCGCGTCATTGCCGGAAGGGTCAGGCAAATCAGGTGTCTCGCGCCGCCCGACATACGATTTGCGGGTGCTAACGCGAAGTCGGGCTCACGCATGTCCGGAGTCGCAGAGTCAACCAGCACCAAACCTGCCACGTCCGTCGGGTAGCGCGCCGTGTAGATGCGAACGTATTCGCCCCCTACCGAAACACCCGCCATCACGTATGGTGGCAGAACCCCCGCGCGTTGTAGCGCCACGTGCAGATCACCGGCAACGCTGGCACTGGTCCTGGGAGAAAATGGAGGATCGCTCCACCCCACACCCGCGCGGTCGTACCAGCAGGCGCGAGTAAACGCAGCCATCTTGGATTGCAGCAACAGCCACGCATAACCGGGCGAGTTCCCTCCGGTTTCAAGAATCACGGTCGGCGTTCCCTGACCAGAGCAGTAGAGGTTCAGAGTGCGTCCACCGACATCAACCGCCTGTCCAACTCGTGGAGGCAGTTGACTGGCATCCCTGACTCTCCCGACCTGTTCATATGTAAAGCCCATCAGAAGGGCCAACACCATCAGAGCCAGGAATGAACACGAGATTGTCCGAACCAGCCTTCTCATGTGCCCGACCTCCCTGTACAGAAATAACCGACTCACAGCCCTCTGGGTTACGGCTTCATTGGCCAGTCGAATAAAAAGCTTCCAAATCCGACAATGATCGGTACCGCTCCTGCGATTCCCCCTACGACCCACTTCCACATTCCCGACCGCAGGAGCCACTGCCGCAGCAGAGAGATGGCGGCGTCATACAGGAGCGGCGCCGCGCCTGATGCGTCGCTGCATTCATCGAATATCCAAAGAAGTTCTTGCTCGAACCGCAGGCGAAAGGCGGGCGGATGCAAACAAATGAGCCAACGATACAAGGTGCGGGTCATCATGCCTTCTCCGGACGGATGTTGAGATGTAGTCTGGCTTCGCGGACTACGCCTTCGAGTCTCGCGACCTCAGTAGCCAGGAGTCCGCGGCCAAAGCGTGAGAGGTGATAGTAGCGGCGCCTTGGATCATCGCCTGGAGAGCGTGGGGATGGCTCTTCCACGATGCCTTGATCGAGCAGCTTTTGCAGATTGTCATACAACGTGCCGGGGCCCAGCTTGTAGCGGCCGCCCGACTGACGGGCCACCTCCCGCATAATCCCGTAGCCGTGGCGGTCTTCACTTGCGAGGGCGAGCAAGATATGAAGCGCGGCCGGCGAGAGAGGCAGAAATTGATCGAAAGGCTCCTTCATAGTCGGATTCCGTTATATCGGAATCCGAGCACTAAAGTCAAGTCCTATCCTTCCGAACGCGATTCTGTTGGGAAGGAACTCGGTACAAATACGGTCGTGGAACTGGTTCTTAAATCAAAGTACCCTCTCTTACCGGATTACGGGCAAGGCAAAAGATATTCCGGGCCAGATCGGCGGCCTTGGCCACATGGCCGTGAAATTCGCCCATGCGCTGGGAGCGCACGAGGTCGTCATCTCTAAGAATGCCGACGAGATGCAAAAGCACAAGGGCAGCTTCGATTTTATTCTCGATGCTGTCGCCTCCGATCATGACCTCAACGCCTACATCGATCTGATGGCAACATCACCCTCGTCGGCGCCCGCGAGAAGCCTCTCGCCATTGCGGCCTGCCCGCCTGATCTCGAGCCGCTGTAGCCCCTCCGGTTCTCCCATTGGCGGCATCGCCGAAACCCAGGA
>JBEKOS010000311.1:0-5884 GCA_049521535.1 Terriglobales bacterium
TCAATTGGCTCTGCCGAGTTGCAACCCGGCCAGTCACTGATCACCGAACAAGGGAAAGCGGAGGTTTTGCTGACGCCGGGAGTGTTTTTGCGGGTTGGCGCCAACAGTTCAGTGACGATGATTTCGCCGAGCATTACCGATACCGAAGTCGGCTTGGATCGAGGTCACGCCATGATCGAGATCGCAGAAATCCACCCTGAGAACGACATTCGCATGAGGGAGAACGGCGCGACCGTGCGGATGCTCAAGACCGGGTTGTACGACTTTGACGGCAGGCAGGAACAGCTTCGCATCTTTGATGGCAAGGCATTGGTGCAGGACGGTACTCAGCAGGTATCGGTAAAGGATGGCCGGGAGGTTAGCCTCGCCGGCAATGGTTCGCTCAAGGCACAAAAGTTCAACAAAAAGTCGTATGAGGATGGCGACCTGTACCGGTGGAGCAGCCTGCGATCGGCGTACCTGGCCGAAGCTAACGTGGATGCGGCAGGCGCTTACGCAATGAACGGCTGGGGCCCGTGGGGTTTTGGCTGGTGGGGCACTGGATGGTATTGGGATCCCTGGTTTGACGCTTACACCTTTCTTCCGGGTGCCGGGATGTTCTACAGCCCTTTCGGTTGGGGATTTTATTCACCGTGGTGGGTTTATCGGTGCCCTTTGTACGGTTATGGATACCTGCACCGTTATGGCTATGGGTACTATGACCACTACGTCCACCACTTCAGCGGGAATGCGCGCAATTGGGGCCCGGGACCGCATTATGTAGACAGCCATAGCTACGCCAATGGCATCTATCGCGGGCCTGGGTCCTCCGGCGGCGGCTTCCATTCCGGACCTCGAACCGCCAGTTTGACGCATGGCTTCGGGGGATTTGGAGGGGGCAGCTCCCACGGCGGTGGCGGCGGATCTCACGGAGGAGGCGGTGGTCATGGCCGATGACCGAAGCATTTTCTGATGAAAGCAGGTTGGCAAGTAGTAACAACGTTGCCTTAGCGGGATCGTTTCTTGAAAAGGAGAATAAGCTATGCGTTTCCGAATAATGCTGCTGGTTGCTGTCACTTTGTTTTTAAGCGCAGCGGCGGTCGCCTCGTCAAAGGGCACGCCCCTTCAGGTCAAAGTGCTCAGCGCGTCGAGCCGTCAGTTCGAGGGACCGCCCCTGGTCCCGCGCAACTGCAATTGGATTGACATTTCAGCTCGATGCTACGATTCAAAGCCCGTAAATTATGTCGAGAACATAATGGTTGTCCAGAAAGCCGACGGCCACACACTCGAAATCGGCTGCACGGTTTATAACCAGTGGTCCCATTGCGCCGATTTGCCCGTCGGTCAGAATTTTCAAGCGGTGCTGCGTAAGCATGATCTGGAGGTACGCTATCCGGATCAAAACGGCAAGATGAACGAGCAGACCTATGAAATTCTGAAAGACCGCACGTCGGGTCACTGAGGAGCACTTGATCTGTGGCACTTGCCCACTAAAACGGCGCCTGAAGAATTCCCTAGGCGCCGTCAGGCGCAAGCACCGGCAAAGGAACAGCCTGTGCTCGTGCTTTGCCGTACGCTGAAATCAGCTCAATTATTCCTGTAACAAAATTCCTGAAGTTGCATTTCTTCGGTGGGTCGAGCAATAACGACCCACCGGAGAACTTTCATGATCGCCGCAATAATTGAACTCACACAACCACTGAAACAGCAGCGCCAATTTGTGGCCAGGACCGGAAGCGGGCACCACCTGTTGCTGGACGATTCTGCAGGGGGGACCGGCCCCAAGCCTATCGAACTGGTGGCGGCCGCGCTAGCCGGTTGCACCGCGTTCGACGTGATTACCGTTTTGCGCCAGAAATATCACCAAAAGGTTACGGGCTACGAGGTGCGGGTTGAGGCAGACCAGGCGGAACGCCCGCCGCAGGTGTTTACCGCTGTGCGAATCCACCATGTGATTACCGGTTATGAAATCGACGCCGAGGCATTGGAAGAAGCCATCCGGATTTCCGAGGGAAAATACTGTTCCGTCGGCGCCATGGTCCAGAAGACTGCTAGTTTTCATACCACCTATGAAATCGTTGCCGACAAGACTGAATGGCTGCAATCGGTGGCGATTGCCGGAGTCCAAAATTGAATGTAAAGGCCAAAGTCGTCTTCAGTGTTCTGGCTGCGTGCCTCCCCCTAACGCTGGCTCTTGGCCAGCAAGCGGGTGGGCCGACCGCACTGACCCTCCCGCAGGCGGTAAGTATCACGCTGCAAAGGAACCCCCTATATAAGGCAGCGAATGCGGAAGCCCATGCCGCCACGATCGCGATCCGGGAGGCGCGCGCTCCATTGCTCCCCAAAATGCAATTCACCGAAAGCGCATTGCGGGGGGATGACCCGGTGTTCGTTTTCGGGTCCAGATTGCGGCAACAGAATTTTACCGCAGCCGATTTTGCCCTCAATCAACTGAACACGCCGGCGCCGATCGGCAATTTTTCCAGCCGATTCTCCGGCCAGTGGCGCCTGTTTGACGGCCTGCAGAGCTGGCTTGAGGTGAGCCGGGCGAAATACATGGCGCAGGCCTCTGAGCAGCAATTGGACCGCACTGGCCAGGAACTCGTGTTTCAGACGGTGCAGGCATACTTCGGTGTGTTATACGCGCAGAAGCAGGTCGAGGTGGCCGAAGAGTCGTTGAAGACGGCCCAGGCTGTCGACACAAGCAGCCGTGCACGTGTCGAGAGCGGCATGGCAGTGGACTCAGATCTGCTGAGCGCACAGGTCTTAACGGCCAGTCGCAAGCAGGAACTGATCCAGGCGCAGAATGCCTTGGCGCTGGCGCACTCGCAACTGGCGCTGGCTCTCGGCATGGGATCCGACATCCTGTATCAGCCGAAAGAGGCGCTCGCGGAGAAAGCATTTCCAACGCTTACCGTCGGCGACGTGGAAAAGCAGGCGCTGGAGAAGCGCCCCGACTTGAAACGTGTGGAATCGGAGCGAAGCGCGCAAGCCAAGACCGTCTCGATGGCCAGGGGGGCACTTTCTCCGCGGCTCAACGTCTTCGGGTCGTGGGAGACGGACAGCCCTTCACCGGGATGGAATGGCGGCAACAACTGGGTCGCAGGCGCGGAGTTACAGCTCGATCTGTTTGACGGCGACAGCAAGCGGGCTCACATCGCCCGTGAAAAAGCAAGGCAGGAGCAGGCGGCAGCGATGCGCGATGCTTATCGCAACGGAATCCGGTTGGAAGTCCGCAAGGCCTACTACGACTTCGACGCGGCGCGCCAGCAGGTCGAGGTTGCGCGCGGCGCGATCGCGCAGGCGGAGGAAAGCCTGCGCATCAATCAGGATCGCTACGAAGGCGGCCTTTCCACGGTAAGTGACCTGATGCGTGCGGAAGAAGCGGCACATCGTGCCAGGGCCGATTACTGGCAGGCGGTGTACCACTTGCAAAGCAGTTTTGCCGGTGTGGAACTGGCGGCTGGCACTCTTACTCCCGGTTCTCCGGCGGTGACTCAATGATTCAAAAGTCCAGAAAGCTGGCGCAACTCTTCCTGCTTGCCATGTTGGCCGGCCTGCTCGTTGGTTTGAGCGGATGCAATAGCGGGCAGCCGCAAGCCTCAAGAGTGCCCGAAATCGCAAACGACTTCAAGTTGTTGACCGTTCGCAAGACGATGGTGCCGGACTATACCGAGGCGACTGGTACGGTGCGCGCCGTGCAATCGGCACAACTCGCGAGCCAGGTTATGGGCGCCATTACGCTCGTTCACGTGCATGAAGGCGACCGGGTGAGGCGGGGTGAAGTTCTGGTCACGATTGATGCCGCGCAGCAGCGAGCTGCCTTCGACAGCGCAAATGCCGGACTGAGCGCTGCCAAGGAGGCAATTTCGGCTGCTGACGCTGATTACGCTCTGGCAGAAGCGACGATGAGGCGTTATCAGGGACTCTTCGACAAGAAGTCGGTGAGTCCGCAGGAGTACGACGAAGTGAAGACCCGATTGGCGGCAGCAAGGGCGCGTCGTGACGGGGCGCACGCCGGGCGCGCACAAGCTGAGGCTGCAGTTGCCAACGCGAATTCTGCCGTGGGCTTCACTACCATTCGTGCTCCGTTCGATGGCCTGATCTTGGCGAAGCTGGCCGACACAGGCGCCATGGCCGCGCCGGGGGTTCCAATGCTGATGATCGAAGACCCCAGCCGCTTTCGCCTAGAGGCACTGTTGGACGAAAGCCAGATTAGCTCGGTCCGCCTGGGGGCGACTGTGCCAGTGGTCATTGACTCGCTGGGCAATCAGAAGTTTACCGGCAAGGTCGTTCAGATCGTGCCGGTGGCTGACCCTGCGAGCCGGACGTTTACCGTGAAGATTGAACTCCCTGCGAATCCTCAGGTTCGTTCCGGGCTTTTCGGCCGTGCTCTCTTTCCGCGCGGGGAGCACGAAGCAATACTGGTCCCCCAGAACTCACTGCTGCACCGGGGACAGTTGGACGCCGTATACGTGGCCGGGAAGGACAGGGTCGCAGGTGTGCGGTACGTGACGCTCGCAAAAGCTTCGGATGACGAGGTTGAAGTCCTTTCGGGGCTGGGGGATGGCGAAATGATCGTGGTACAGCCGGGCGGGAGCGAATTAAGCGGCAAGCAAATCGGAGTGAAATGACGATGCTGTCTGAAGAAAAGACTCCGTTGCGCATCGCCGGGCTCATGGCTCGTGCCTTCATCAATTCGAAACTGACACCGCTGTTCATCGTGGGGGCGTTGCTGGCAGGCGCATTTGCCATCCTGATGACGCCCCGCGAAGAAGAGCCCCAGATCGTCGTTCCCGTGCTCGACGTGTTTGTGCAGATGCCGGGTGCTTCAGCCGCGGAGGCGCAACAGCGGGCGACCATCCCTATGGAGCGCCTGCTGCGTGAGGTCCCCGGAGTCGAGTACGTATACTCGATCACCCGCCCCGAACTGAGCATGCTCGTGGTCCGCTTTTACGTGGGCACCAAAGAAGAAGACGCAATCGTCAAGACCTACAACAAGCTCTACTCCAACTTCGATCGCATTCCTGCTGGGGTTTCGCCGCCACTCATCAAAGTTCGATCGATTGACGATGTGCCGATCATGGCCCTGACCCTGTGGGGTGCCAACTATGACAGCTATAAGTTGCGACAGATCGCGGGAGAACTGGAAAACCAGCTCAAGCAGATTGACAATGTTTCCGAGACCAGGATCATCGGCGGTCTGCCCCGGCAGGTGCGAGTTGTCCTCGATACGCAAAGACTCTCGGCCTATGGAATGGCGGCGGGCGCGGTTACCGGGCAGTTGCAACAGGCCAATTCGCGCGCCGGTGCCGGGAGCTTTTCCCGGGACAACCAGGAGTTCAATGTCGAGGCTGGACGGTTTCTGGAAAAAGCCGACGACCTGAAGCAGGTGGTGGTTGGCGTCTTTCTGGGTCGGCCAGTCTATTTGCGTGACGTGGCCGCGGAAATCGCGGATGGACCTTCCGAGCCGCAAGATTATGTCCTATTTGCCAACGCTGCCGGAGCGCCGCAAGGCCTGCCGCGCGGCGAGAATCCGGCAGTCACGATCACCGTGGCAAAGCGTAAAGGCACCAATGCGACCGACATCAGCGTGCACGCAGAAAAAAAGATCGAAGGATTGCGTGGCTATCTGCTGCCATCAGACTTGAATGTCACGGTCACGCGCAATTACGGCGAGACGGCCAAAGACAAGTCAGATGAACTTCTCAAGCACCTCTTCCTGGCCACGCTCTCGGTAACGCTGCTGGTGGCACTGGCTTTGGGATGGAGGGAGTCAGGAGTCGTGCTGTTGGCGGTGCCGGTAACTCTGGCGTTGACGCTGGTTGTTTTCTACCTCTACGGCTACACGCTCAATCGGGTCACGCTGTTTGCGCTAATCTTCTCTATTGGCATACTCGTCGAC
>JBEKOS010000312.1:0-5868 GCA_049521535.1 Terriglobales bacterium
ACAGGGTAAATTCGCGGGTAATTACTATGCCGCCGTCGGCCAGGAAGCCACCGAGGTCGGCGCCACCATCGACTTGCAGCCCGAAGATACAATTGCGCCTTCCCATCGCAATTTTGTGACCAACATCATGAAAGGGACGCCGCTCAAGTTCATGTTCGCGCAGCTTTATGCCCGGAAAACCAGTCCGGACCAGGGCCGTTCCTCGCCAGCACACTGCGGGTACGCTCCGTTGAATGTTATTACGCCTGCCTCGACAATTGCGGCGCAGCTTAACATCGGCACCGGTGTGGCTCTCGCCTACAAGTTGCAGAAGAAATCAAGCATCGTCGTGGCGCTGTCGGGTGATGGCTCGACGTCCCTTGGATTCTGGCATGAAGCCTTGAACTTCGCCGGGGTCCACAGACTTCCCATCGTTTACATCCTGGAAAACAATCTTTGGGCAGAGTCGGTTTCCACCCGACTGCAAACTGCCGTGGACGATCTCAGCATCAAAGCCCAGGCTTATGGATTTCCCGGCGTTACTGTGGATGGGAATGATGTAGTGGCCGTCTATCGCGCCTGCCTGGCAGCCCGCGAACGCGCGCGTCAAGGCGACGGACCAAGTTTAGTCGAGTGCAAGACGTACCGTTGGTACGGGCATTCAGAAATTGATCCCGCCAAGTACCGCCGGCCCGAAGAGGTCGAATATTGGAAGTCGCGGGATCCCATCCCGGCAATGGAGCGATACTTGCATGAGCGTGAACTTTGGTCTGATGCCTGGAAGGAACAGCTCGCCGGCGAAATTAACCAGGAGATCGACGAGGCGATCCAATTCGCGGAGAGTTCGCCTTATCCCGAACCCGAAGAAGCGCTCGATCATGTGTATTCCTTCGACACACGCCACCGCGAACTGAACCGGAGGTCCTGGAGAGTTGCGAAAAATCCAGAGGCCCGCCTCGATGCCCCGATGGCAAACACAATTGGATGATGCACGCCTCCTGTTTTGGCGGCCGAAAAGAGTGACCTATGCCCTTAATGACTTATATCGATGCAATTAATACAGCTCTCCGCGAAGAAATGCAGCATGATGAACGCGTTTATATCATCGGCGAAGATGTGGGAGTGATGGGAGGCGTATTCAAGGCCACCAAAGGCCTTTATGAAGAGTTTGGCCCTGAGCGTGTGATCGATTCACCTCTTGCGGAGGGCATTATTATCAGCTCCTCGATCGGCGCTGCCATGGCGGGTATGCGTCCGGTGCCCGAGATTCAATTCGCGGATTTCATTACTCCGGCTATGGATGCGCTCACGCAACAGGCCGCCAAACTACGCTACCGCAGTGCCGGAACGCAAACCGTCCCCATGACGGTGCGGGTGTGTTACGGGGGCGGAGTTGGCGGCGGACTCTATCATTCGCAAACCAATACTACCTGGTTTATTCACGAGCCCGGATTGGTGGTGGTGGCGCCTGCGACGCCAGTTGACGCCAAAGGCATGCTAAAGGCAGCAATCCGCGATGAGAACCCGGTCATCTATTTCGAGCATAAAAAGCTGTATCGCTCGATCAAAGAAGACGTCCCCGAAGACGACTATGTATCGGACCTTTACAAAGCGGCGGTCCGACGAAATGGCAGCGACATCACTGCCATTTCCTACGGTTACATGCTCCAGCTCACGCTGCAAGCCGCGGAAAAAATGAAGCAGGAGCACGGGATAGAAGTGGAAGTCATTGACTTGCGGATTTTGAATCCGCTCGATAAGGATACTTTCCTTGAATCCGTTGCGCGTACGAATCGATGCGTAATCGTCCATGAGGACCACCGCACGCTGGGAATCGGCGCCGAGATTTCGGCAATTCTGGCAGAGGAAGCATTCGACTGCCTTGACGCTCCGATCGTGCGCGTCACCGCCCCGGATGTGCCGGCAATTCCCTTCTCTGCTCCTCTGGAGAAGTTCTACATGCCTTCAGTGGAGAAAATTGTAGCCGCGCTCGAGCGGACGATCGCATACTGACAAGCTGTGCTAACCCTTCCGCTGCCGGCCGAGTTTCGGATTATATACCACCGGCTCAGTGGTGCGCCGACGGGAAAAGCACGATCAGCAAGGTCGCGAGCGGACCGAGAAACAGGGAGATGAGGAACCAGAGCAACCCGCTGTGTCCCTTCCCTTGCGCCAACCCGGCATTGATCAGAGCTAGCGTTCCCCAGCCAATATAGAACCTTGGTGCAAAGTAGAGCAGTTGACTACGCATTCGCTTTTCTCCCAGCGTGAAAGACGATTCTGGGGCCGACCAACCTGCCTTTATAGAGTCGGCAGGAGCCAGTTACCAGGCTACAGTCCCAACCCGCCATCGACAGTCAATGTCTGTCCCGTAATGAAATGCGTGGCGGTGGCAAAGAACAAGACCGCTTCTGCGACATCGGCTGGCGTACCCGTACGCCTCATGGGCGTCTTCTCCACAATTTTCTTCGTGAATGAGGGATTGCTATGGCTTCCAGCAGGAATCATGCCCGGGGCTACACAATTCACAGAAATCAGAGGCGCCAGAGCCTTGGCCATGACCTTCGTGAGCATGATCAGTGCAGCTTTTGAGGCACAATAATGGGCGTGCTGCGCCCAAGGCTCAATCCCCCCCAACGAGCTTATGTGGACAATACGACCGTGGCATTGCCGCAAGTAGGGAACCGACTCACGCGACACCAGGAACGGTCCGCGCGTATTCGTGGCCAGCATGTGGTCCCATTGGTCAATGCTAATCGAATCAAATTCAGTACCCGAATCGAACACCCCGGCGTTATTGACGAGCACATCGATAGCGCCGAAATGGGTTGCCACGTCCCTCACCATCTCCGCTACGTTCAGAGGATCGCGCACATCACAACGGAGCGATAGCGCGTCGACTTCTAAAGCCTGCAGGCGCTCAATTGTATGTTCGGCATCCCGCTCGGAATTGCGATAGGTGAAGGCCACCCGTGCGCCCTCCGCGGCCACCGCAAGCGCCACGGCTCGGCCAATGCGCCGTGCCCCGCCAGTGATCAATACGGTCTTTCCATCCAGTTTCCGTAGTTGTTTGGTCATCGCGGGGATTGTAAACCAAAGCAGCCGGCATTTGGGCACCTCAACACCAAATTCATCGGCTGCAGTGCGCTGGCGCACGAATAGCGACATTGTCCTGATTGCGGAACGTGCCAAAGAACTTTAGCGTGCTATAAAAGTAGGCAATGCGGCACCGATTTCACGGAGTACAATCTCTCATCGGAATGCCGATGATCGCGGCTCGTGTGATCATCGTTCTGGTTTTACTGGCCACTGCATTGTCAGAGATTCAATACCGGCAAGATTCGGCCAAGACTGGCGGCGCGAGACTGCCAGCTCTCAAGACCGTCAGCGAAGAAGCTGCCACATGGAAAGATCCAGCTAACGGTCTCGAATGGGCGCAGCAGGACAACGGCGGTGATGTGGATTGGTATCGGGCGAAGGGTTACTGCACTAATCTACGTTTGCATGGTTACACCGATTGGCGCCTCGCAACAACTGACGAGTTGTCGAGAATGTTTGATCGTTCTCACGAGAGTGCCTGCGGCGCATATAAGTGCCGGATCAAGGGCGGGATCAAACTCTCCAGCCCGAACATATGGAGCAACAACCCTAACCCAGTTTCGGGAACGGCAGGATTGTTCATCTTCACTAGCGGCAGCCCGATTTCTGGACTACTCAGTTATTCCACTTCCAGTCGCGCACTGTGTGTGCGCGGCTATTCGACGCCGGCGCACGCAATGAACTCCGCCACACAGCGCGGCCCCGGTGAGCCTGAGTCACCTGAATCCAGGAGAACTTCTCCAGCGGCAAGCCGGCCTGTGGCCACTGGCACGGCCAATGCAGCGGCCATTATGGTGTCCACTGACCTGCGTTGCACCTGGGAGCTCGATGGCGTAGGTCAAGGGGAACTGCTTCCCGGGTCGCCTGCCAGCGTTCTAGTGGGGCGTGGCAAGCACGTCGTAAGTGCGGAAACCATCGACAAGCTCGACAGATGGGAACTCCAGGTTGATATAGCTGATTACGCTGGCAAAGCAGTGGCAATAGTTCTTGGCGACGTTCGTGACACGCGGCTCCAGGCCGAACAACAGAAACAACAGGAGGCACAATGGGAGCAGGACCGCCAGATAGCCGAACATCAGCGACAACAGGATGAGCACCTGAGCCAGGAGCAGGAGAGCCAGCGGCAACGGATTCTCTCGCAGCCGGTTTGGGTCGATCCGACAACCGGACTCATCTGGGCTCACAAGGACAACGGCTTCGACGTAGATTGGAATGAGGCGATTACCTACTGCCAGAATCTCCGTCTCGCTGGCTATTCGGGCTGGCGCTTGCCAGGAATAAATGAACTGGAAGGGCTCTACGATCCTGGCGCGACGCCCGCGGAATTTGTCAACCTTGGCAACAGATTGGCCTACCGTGTGAAGGGCAACATCCTGATAAGTGGCAATCCTTGGACCGCCACACAGAAGAGTTTTGGAGTCGCGTGGATATTCAACTTCGTCGCAGGTTCGAGGGAATCCGACAAGTTCAGCGATGACGGAAATCGTAGGGCACTATGCGTGCGCCGCGCCAAGAATTGATCTGAAGCGCCATTCGACGGCGCGATGGCACTGTCGGGCCAAGTCTCTGGACCGGATGGATATTCAACCATTGCGGTACATAGATTAAGGTGAATGCCCGACTCGTTTGCACTTAATTAGGGTTTGTTTGAGGTTATAGTTTGTTCTTTTATTCCAATATTTTTTTCTTGCGCTCCGCCGCTTTAACGTTGACAATCAAATGTGTTCCCCATTTTGTGTTGAGCTGCGAATAACACAGTAAGGTATCTTTGGATAGGTACTGGCAATGAAATACTGTCCCGTTTGTAACACCGAGTACGCGAATGAACAGGCCAAGTGCATCAAGGACGGAAGTTTACTCGCGAAGGTGCCTGATCCCCGACCCGAAAAGTCTCTATCGGAATTAAAGGGATTGAAGTTGCTGAAGGTATCGCCGCCCGCTGACGAAGATTCCGAGGACTGGGGCGCCAACGCGCTGAAGACGGAAGCGGAACATACAACGCGAGAAGAGGCAGACAGGATCACTCGCGCCGCCAATGAAGCGCGCAGCCGGCTCGACGAGCTAATCAGTGCAAACCTAACGCCAGGACCCAAGGCGCGAAGCGCGCAATACCCCGAGCGAACTCCGCAGTATGTGACGCCCGGCGCACCGTATCCGGACCCGGTGGTCCGGCGCTCGGTTGCCGCTGCCCAATACCCGGAGCGAGCTACATATTACGCGGGTGCAACCGCCCATAGGGCGGAAGAAATTCAAGAGTCACGAGCATTGCAGCCTCCGACGCCACCGCCGTCGCCAGCGCCTGTGCCATCGCCAAACGCCAATGCAAACAGCTATACCAATTTGCTGCTTTTCGTGGAATCGGTAGTATTAGCTGCGGTCATCGCAACGGCCGCATGGATTTACTGGGAGTATCGCCAAAATATTTCCTCCAGGCAATCCGAGGAAGCAAGTGCCGCGATAAACGCCACCGGTAAATCGGGTTCACGTTCCGGTCGAAATGGCTCATCTCCAGGCAACGGCACCCCCACCGCTGTTAATTCCTCGACTGACCCTATGGGGAGCGGCGTGGTTGCTTCCGGCACCGCTGCAGGCACAACCGCAAACCCAGCCGATACCTCAATTGGACAAGCTGCGAAGATCGAAGACTGGGAGACTGGCAATCTCGATAAGTTTGCGGAACGGCTTCAGAAGGAACCGGCGTCGAAAGCGGTAGTGGTCGGATTCCTCTATCCCATGGAAAAGGGAGGGGACCAACTGGCCCGGCTGCGTGCAGTCAATGCCAAAGCTTAT